>CBDUEE010000025.1:0-19011 GCA_965366105.1 uncultured Flavobacterium sp.
TGGCTGTTTTTGAAGCCGATGTTTGTGTAGGAATTTCAGGATTGTGGTCTGGAACAAAACTCTGGTCTGGCAAGTATTTAGAAATAGATAATTTCATTGTGCATCCGGATCACCGTTCGAAAGGTATTGGAAAAATGATGACAGATTATATTGATGTTAAAGCAAAAGAAACCGGTTGTACCATGATTGTACTGGATGCTTTTACAGGGAATTTTACGGCACATCGTTTTTATTACAATCAAGGTTACGTGCCAAAAGGATTTCATTTTCTTAAGATTTTAAATGAAGAAGGTTTAAGTTAATAAAGTGCTAATGAAAAAATATACAAAAATAGTTTTGTTATTTGTACTCACAATCAGCCTTACTTTTTGTGCTATGAAAAATGAACTTCAATCAGAATTTCCCCAAGAAATACAGTCGGTTTTCTATCAGAAAGTAGAGAATGGCAAAGAAAAAGGGGCTATACACTTTTATATCGAATTCAAAAAACCAATTGCGACGACAATTAAGTTAGATAAAATCTATTTTCATAATGAATCAGCCACTGTAGAAGAAATTTCTAAAAATACATTCATCGCTAAATTCAATGATAATAGTAATAATGAAGATCTAATTCTAGACTCAAATCCTACTAAAGAATATGGAAATAAACCACCCGTTTTAATAAAATCAACTTTCGATTTAAAACCCAGCGAAGCAGTATTAGAATATGCGAGTAATAACAAAGCACAATGTTTTAAAATTACAGGTGTACTAGAAAGAGTAGTGCGATAGTTTATAGAAATGAAACGCTTTTGGCTCTTTCAAAACAATTTAGCACATCGGATGATTAAATGAAAGAAATGGTTATTTTTGCTCCTTTAATTTAAATTAACACACCATTTTGGGATTATATAAAAATCTTTTCAAACAAACTGCTATTTACGGATTGGCAACAGTAATTCCGCGAATGTTTAGTTTTCTATTGGTTCCTTTATACACCGATTTACTTCCAAAAGAAGAATACGGAAAAATTTCTATCATTTTTGCTGGAATGATTTTTTTCAATGTCATTCTAGCGTACGGAATGGAAACCGCATTTTTTCGATTTTATAATAAAGAAAGTAATAAAAATGCTGTTGTAGAAACGACTTCAGTTTCTATTTTTTGGACCTCTTTTGTATTTTTAGTTTTTTCGTTATTATCGCAAAACACTATTGCTCGATGGTCCGGAATAGATGTACAATTTATTACTTACACCATTTGGATATTGGTGCTGGATGCCTTGGTAATTGTACCATTTTCTAAGTTAAGAGTCAACCAGCAACCCGTACGCTATGCTTTAATAAAAATTGGCAATGTAGCGGTCAATTTGTTTCTTAATCTTTTCTTTTTGATTTCGTTACCTGCAATTGCAAAATCAAATCCTGATTATTTTTTAAGTAATTTGTATCTTGAGAATTTCCAAATTGGTTATATTTTCGTTTCTAATATTGTTGCTAGTTTGCTAACATTTCTAGTGCTATCTCCTAATTATTTCAAACTAAAATGGCAGTTTGATTACAAATTGTGGAAACAAATGATGAAATACGGAATGCCCATCATGATTGCTGGAATCGCATTTGCTATCAACGAACAATTCGACAAAATCTTACTAGGTTACTTGTTACCACAAAACATTGCAGCTTCAGAGGTTGGGGTTTATTCTGCCTGTTACAAATTAGGTTTATTTATGGTTTTGTACCGAACTGCTTATACCTTAGGAATAGAGCCCTTCTTTTTTAGCCATGCTTCTAATGAAAATGCGCCACAAACTTACGCGACCATTACCAAATATTTTGTCATTTTTGGCTCTTTTATTTTACTCTCGGTCATCGTATTCGCTGATATTCTAAAAATAATAATGATTCAAAACGAATCCTATTGGGAAGCTATGAAAGTAGTACCACTCATCATTCTGGCTAATTTCTTTCTGGGAATCTATACCAATCTTTCGGTTTGGTATAAACTCATCGATAAAACACATTATGGTGCCTATATTTCTATAGTAGGAGCAATTATAACACTAGTGCTCAATTATTTGCTAATTCCAACCATGAGTTATTACGGATCCGCAATTGCCACTATTGCAGCGTACGGCAGTATGATGGGAATCTCCTATTATTTTGGAAACAAATACTATCCAATCCCCTACGACATCAATAAAATTTCAATTTATCTACTAGTTTCCATCGGATTTTCAGCGATTTCATTTTACGGATTTCGAGAGAATTATTTCGTCGGAATTCCATTATTACTCTTATTCATGTATTTTATATACCACAACGAAAAAGAACTATTAACCAAAATTTTAAAACGAAAAACGAATTAAATTATAATTTCTAGAAGCCAATCGCGCTGTACGTTTCAAGCTTTTTCCTAAAATTATTTTTTTCTAAGTCCAAAAAAGGAGCTTGCTGCGTTCGCTCTTTTTGTACAAGAAAAAATACAATTTTACAAAAAAAGGCTTTCCACTTCCATCACGGCTAGGACTTAGAATAGCTAACAAATAATCTTTTGAAAAACTCGTTTCAATTTCATAAAAAAAAATAAAATGACAATAAATATCATTAACAAATCAGGACACGCCTTGCCAAACTATGAAACCATAGCATCAGCAGGAATGGACTTAAGAGCTACTATAACCGAATCAATAACATTAAAACCTTTAGAAAGAGCCATCATAAAAACCGGTCTTTTTATCGCTTTGCCAATAGGTTACGAAGCACAAGTACGTCCCAGAAGTGGTCTTGCTGCCAAAAACGGAATCACCGTTCTTAATTCGCCTGGAACAATAGATGCTGATTATCGTGGAGAAATTGGAGTGATTTTAGTAAATTTATCAAATCAAGATTTTGTAGTTCAAAACGGAGAACGCATCGCTCAACTAATTATCGCCAAACACGAACGCGCGGATTGGATTGAAGTACAAGAACTAACAGAAACTTCTCGTGGTGAAGGCGGTTTTGGTAGTACAGGAGTAAAGTAGTTTTCAGTGTTCAGTAAACAGTTTTGAATAGCTAGTTCCAAAGTATAATTTTTAAATAAGGTTATATTTTGCAACAATTTTAAATCAAAAATCCGTTTAATCTGTGGCTAAAAATAATAATAAAAATCTTCGTGAACTTTGCGAAAAATCTTCGTGAACTTTGCGGTTAAAAAAACCATATGAAAATAATTGTACCAATGGCGGGTCGTGGATCACGCCTTCGCCCACATACTTTAACCATTCCTAAACCATTAATTCCTATTGCAGGAAAACCAATCGTACACCGTTTAGTCGAAGACATCGCTGGTGTTTTACAACAAGACATAGAGGAAGTAGCTTTTATTATTCACGAAAGTTTTGGCAAAAAAGTAGAGGAGGAATTAATCGCTATTGCCACTAAACTAGGGGCCAAAGGAACTATTTATTACCAAAACGAAGCTTTAGGAACCGGTCATGCAATCATGTGTGCCAAAGATTCTTTGAGCGGACCAGCAGTTATTGCTTACGCAGATACACTTATTCGTGCTGATTTTGATTTAGACCAAGAGGCTGATAGCGTAATTTGGGTAAAACAAGTCGATCAACCAGAAGCTTTTGGAGTGGTTAAACTAAATACCGCCAATGAAATAGTAGAATTGGTTGAAAAACCAGCCGAATTTGTATCCGATCTTGCTGTAATTGGAATTTATTATTTCAAAGATATTGCGGTATTAAGAAATGAATTGCAATTAGTATTAGACAATAATATTATTCATGGTGGTGAATACCAGATTAATGATGGTATCAAACAGATGATGGCCAAAGGAATGAAATTTGTCCCTGGAAAAGTAGCGGAATGGATGGATTGTGGGAACAAAAATGTGACCGTAGAAACCAATTCCAGAATGTTAGGTTTCTTGCATAATGATGGAGAACATTTAGTAGATTATGATGTAAAAACGGAAAATTCAACGATTATTCCACCTTGTTATATTGGTAAAGATGTAGTTTTGGTCAATGCAACGGTAGGCCCAAATGTCTCTTTAGGAGACGGTTGCCACGTACAAAATAGTACAATAAAAAATTCATTGATTCAAACGCATTCTCATATAAAAAATGCCAATTTAGATAATGCAATGATTGGAAATCATGTTATTTTCGACGGTAATTTTACAAATATCAGTATTGGAGATTATTCGGTATTAGAATAATTTAAAATCAAGTTTTTTGATAGGGAAGAAGCAAGTAAGTATGAAAAATCGGTTATTTTTATTACTTTTATTTTTGGTTTTGCAATGCAATTCTGCTTTGCTGTGGGCACAAACTGGTCCAGAAGAAGTCAAGTCGCAGGCAGATCAATTTCAAGATTTTTTTTATGAATCGTTGCTTCAAAAAGGAATTGAGAATTACGATAAAGCGATAGTAGCTTTGGATAAAGCAATGAAAATTAAACCGAATGATGCAACTGTGTACAATGAATTAGGCAGAAATTATTTAGCATTAAAGGAGTATAAAAATGCGTATAATTCCTTTGAAAATGCGGCTAAAATTGAACCCAAAAACCGATGGTTTTGGATTGGAATGTATGACGTAACTTATGAAACTAAAAATTTCAATCAAGGAATTATTGTTATTAATAAACTAATTGAATTTGATCCAAAGTACAAGGAAGATTTAACCTCTTTATACATGGCTACCAATCAATTTGAAAAAGCTTTGGTCTTAATTCAGGAATTGGAGGAAAACATTGGAAAGACGGAGCGAAGAGAATTGTACAAAAGTCAAATTCTGTCTGGAGGGAATTTTCAAAATATAGAGATTACCAATTTAATTTCGCAAATAGAAAAATATCCAAACGATGAGTCCAATTACCTTAGTTTAATATTTTTGTATTCTAAAAATAATGAGGAGGCTAAAGCTTTTGAAATGGTTAAGAAACTCGAAAAAGCAATACCAAATTCTGAGTGGGCACAAGTCACTTTATTCAAAAATTATTTAGAGGCTAACGATGGTCCAAAAGCTGTAAACGCTATGAATACCGTTTTGTCTAGTGCTAAAATTGATGTTAAAATTAAACATCGAATTTTAAATGAGTTTCTAATTTTCACCTATAAAAACCCAGAATATACAACTGATTTAGAGAAAGCTATTGGCTATTTTGATACTGATCCATCTATTGATGTAAATAAGGAAGTAGGAAAATTTTTTAATGCAAAAAAGCAGTGGGATAAAGCTGTAAAATATTATCAGAAGTCAGTAGATAGAAAATCTGAGCAAGCGGTTGAGACCAACTTACTTTTGCTTCAGGCTTACACTGAAATGAAACAATTTGATGTTGTTGCTAAAAAAGCATTAGAAATGCTCGAGACTTTTCCGGCACAGCCACAATTTTATTATTATGCTGGTTTAGCTAAAAATCAGTTGCAAGAATTTAAAAAAGCCAAAGATTTATTAGAAATGGGCATGGATTATGTAGTGGAGAATAAGGAATTAGAAGTAAATTTCAACATTCAATTAGGAGAAGCCTATAATGGTTTAGGAGATTTTAAGAAAAAAGAATTGTTTTTTTCTAAAGCCAATCAATTATTAAAAGAAAAAAATAATGAAAAATAAAGTAATAAAAGGAATGCGATCATTGATGTTAATTTGTTCCTTGAGCTCACTTGCATTAGTTTCCTGTAAAACAAAAGCGATTGTAGTTTCGGCAAGTAATGAGCCAGTTAAAGAGGCCAATTATATGACTGCTAAAAAAATAATAGAAAATCACTACAACAATAAAAATCAATTTTCTACATTATATATTAAGTCTAATGTGCGTTATGCTGACGACAAACAAATCCAAAATGTTACTGCCGAAATTAAGATCAAGAAGGATGAACAGATTTTGGTTAGCATTCGTTTTCTGGGAATAACAATGGCCAAAGCATTGATTACTCCTACCGCTGTGAATTATTATGAAAAGATAGGTGGGAAATATTTTGAAGGAGATTTTAGTAGTTTAAGTCAGTGGTTAGGAACGGATTTAGATTTTAGTAAAATCCAAAATATGTTATTGGGGGAAGCAATTGATGATTTGACTAAAGGTAAATATCAGGAATCAGTCGTCGAACAAACCTATAGATTAGATGATTTTTCGAATAAAAATACTAAAAAAACATTCTTTTTTGATGTGGTTAATTTTTTGGTTAAAAAACAAGAAATTACACAAACTGCAGAAGAGCGAATGATCAAAATAACATACGCAGATAATAAAGTTTACAACGAAGGAAAATTGCCAACAGCAGTTTTGATTAACACGTTTCAGAAGAAAGGAAACACTGAAATTAATCTAGAATATGACTCGGTATCATTCAATGAAGAACTTTCTTTCCCTTATAGTGTTCCAAAAGGGTACAAAAGAATTATAATTAAGTAAATTTGCAAAAATACTTTTTCAATATGCCAAAATTTCTCCTAAGCCTAATTTTTATTTGTATGACTTCATTGCTATGGAGTCAAGAATCTCAACAAGAAAAATTAGAAGAACGCAAAGCTCAGATTCAAAAAGAAATTCGTGAGAATGAAAAATTATTACAAAGCGTAAAGAAAAAAGAAAAATCTGCGGTTAATGTAATTATTATTCAAAGTACTAAAATAAAGCTAAAAGAGAAGTTAATAAACACGACCGAAAAGCAAACAAAATTGCTTAGTAATGACATGTATATTAATCAAGTACAAATCAATAAGCTTAAAAAGGAGTTAACTGATCTTAAGGAGGATTATGCCAAAATGATTGTAAAATCATATAAAAGTCGTTCAGAAGAAAGTAGAGCTATGTTTTTATTGTCTTCTGAAAATTTTTTACAGGCTTATAAAAGAGCCCAATATATGAAGCAATACACCGGCTATAGAAAAATGCAAGGTGAAGAAATAAAATTAAAATCGGACAAGCTTACGGATTTCAATAGTAAGCTAGATGTTCAAAAAACAGCCAAAAAGAAATTGATTGCTGAAAATGAAAAAGAGCGTTTGTCATTAGAAAAAGAGAAACAAGAGCAAGTGAAGATGGTAAATGTTATTAAAAAAGACAAAAATAAGATAGCCAAAGAAATTAATAAAAAGCAACAGGAATATAGAACTATTGATAGACAAATCAATAAATTGATTCGCGAAGCTATTGCTGCAGCAAATAGAAAAGCAGCTTTAGAAAAAGCGAAAGCCAATCCTAGTGCTCCAGTTTCTACAGTTGCCGTGTCATCATCAAAAATTGAATTAACACCAGAAGCCAAAATTATAGCAGATAATTTTAGAGCGAATAGAGGAAGATTACCTTATCCCGTTGAAAAAGGGTATGTTTCGTTAGGTTATGGAAACCAAACCCATCCGTTGTTTAATACTATCACAGTACACAATAGTGGTGTAGAAATCACAACAGATCGGGGCGCTACTGCAAGAGCTGTTTTTGGAGGTGAAGTAACCAGTGTTATTGTTTTATCACCTGTAAATAAAGCAGTAATGATACAACACGGTGATTACTTTACAGTGTATCAAAATTTAAGTTCTGTAAGTGTAAGCAAAGGAGATAAAGTAAGTATCAAACAGAATATTGGTACGGTAAGAACTAATGGTGAAACAGGAAAAACAATAATTAAATTCTTAATTCTTCAAAACACAACCTATAATAATCCAGAAGGTTGGTTGTCTGGAAGATAAAATAATTGTTCTTATATAAAAAAAGCACTATCGAATTCTTAGGATTTGATAGTGCTTTTTTTTTGGATACAATTTAAAAGCCGAAAGAGTACGGCCATCAGTATTTTAAATAAATTTTTAATTACAAGTGATGTGTATTATTTCAAGATATTATTTTACTTTCTATCAGATTGAGCTTCGACTAATCTCTGGATGAATCACCCAGGACAACAAATTTTAATGCTAATTTTATAGTAAATCTAACATATAATGATTAGTTATCAATTACTCTTTGTTGAGTTTATTGAACTCTTTAAATAACTCCAATAGATTCATTATCGACTTTACTAAATCATTTGATTCTAGTAGCAAAGCGAAATACAGCTTACTATTTTTAGGACTCGTTTCTGTAGTTCGAATTCTTTTTATCTGTTTTGTTATTAAGTCTGAAACAGTATCTAAAAGAACTTGTTTGTCTTTTAAAATAGTATCAATTTGATTGAAATCTTCGTTCTTAAAACTTTCTTCCAATGATTGTAACAAATGTTGTAATTGTTTATCAATGGTTTTCAGTCCTTTAATTTGATTAAATTTTAGTTGCTTGTGATTATTATTAACGTGAGAATAACTATTAGAGGTAATAAAATCAATAGACTGAACCATATCTTGTAAGTAACCTAAAATTAAAATATAGAATTTACTTGCTTCAACTGAATTGTCATCTAGATTTTTAATAAAATAAAATACGTTGCTTTTTAACTCATCAATTTCCTTTTCTAATTTCTTTTGATCTTTTTTATTCTCTTTTAATTTAGCTAAATCCTGTAAACTTAAATTATCAATCAAGTTAGAATATAAAGCACTGGTTTTACGAAATACTTTTGAAATTTGTGCTGAACTCTCTGTAATCATTTCATGAACAGTCGCTATATCTTCCTTACGCAAGCTTTTGATATCCGCTTCATTTTTGATCTTTTGTTTGTGTTTTCTAGCGCTTTTATACAACATAATCCCCAGCATAAGTAATAAGCCTACAAATGCGAATATTTCACCTACTTTTAAAATATAAGCCATTATAAAGGCTAGCACAAAAGCAATAATTGCTGTAAAAAACCATCCACCAATAACTTTAAAAACACCAGCAATTCTATAAACTGCACTTTCTCTATCCCAAGCTCTATCTGCAAATGAGGTTCCCATGGCAACCATAAATGTTACATAAGTAGTAGAAAGGGGTAATTTCATAGAAGTACCAATAGAAATTAAAATACTGGCAACCATTAAGTTTACCGATGCTCTAACCATATCAAAAGCAGGCTCGTCATCTGATTTTTTATTTGACTTCTTTACATTTTCAAACCGCTTGTCAATTTTTATTTGTAATTTTTTTGGCAGAAAAACATTGATTACTTGACCCATATAAACACCCAATCTAACAATAAATCTCGAAGCGGTGTTAGGAGTAAATTTCTCATCACCATCACCTTGTCTGGATAAATTTACACCTGTTTCAATAACACTTTTAGCCTTTTTTGATGTCCATAAAGTTATCACCATGACAACACCCGCAAAAAGTAAAAAATAAAATGGCGCTACAATATCATCATTTGCTAAAGCTCCCATCATGAAGGAATCGCCAGAAACGCCACTTCCTTGAAAAATTTGGTAAGAATTAAAAGCTGCGATTGGCACTCCGATAAAGTTAACTAAGTCATTTCCTGCAAAGGCCAAAGCCAAAGCAAATGTTCCGATAAGAATAATAACACGTAAAATATTGACTTTGAAATAACTGATTAATACTTGAGAAAGTACAAGAAATATAATAAAGTTAACACCTAAAATCAAGAATTGATGTTTATCAATCCATTCAAACTGTGCCGCTGTTATAAATGAAACACCTTTTAATCCTTTGATTAAAATAAAGAATGTAATAGCAGTAATAGCAACACCTCCAAAAATTGCACCAAAGTATTTAAGCTTTTTTTCGTAATGAAAAGTAAAAATAAGACGTGAAATATATTGTACCAGACTCCCTAAAGAGAAGGACAAAATTACAGAAAGTAATATGCTATACACTATTGTAGACGCCTTCTTGGTATTAATATACATTCCTAAATGGTCTAATGTATCATCAGAAGTATATATTTTATAAAGTGCTAAACATACTGCTGCACCTAATAACTCGAAAATAATAGAAACAGTAGTAGATGTAGGTAATCCTAAAGAGTTAAAAACGTCTAATAATAAAATATCAGAGATCATAACTGCTAAAAAGATAATCATGACATCGTTAAAACTAAACATGCTTGGAACAAAAATACCACTTCTTGCAATTTCCATCATGCCACTAGAAAATAATGCTCCAATTAAAACTCCAAAACTCGCCACAATCATGGTTGTTTTGAATGAAACTGCTTTTGAACCTATAGATGAATTCAAAAAGTTTACAGCATCGTTACTCACACCAACCATTAAATCTATAACAGCTAAAACGCCCAATACAATCAACATTATTACGTAAATCTGTTCCATTTTTTTATTGAGTTTATTTTTTTACAAAAGTCCTTTAACAATTTTGGTTACATGTTAACTTAACGTTATTAAAAAGGCATGCAAGCTAAAAGTTTCTAAAGTACAAATTCGATATAAAGGAGCAGGAAAATAGGAATAAAATTAAAGAAGCAGCTATTACAGCTGCTTCTTTAATTTTATATGGTCGAACGATCAATTTGCTCATCTATTTGAAAGAAGATTCAATTGACTTCAACATTCCTTGTGGAGATGAGGTTCCTGAGATGATAATTCGTCTAACGGTGTAAAGCGGATCTATAGAATCTCTTTTGGTAGATAGGATATAAGCCATTTTGTGACCACTCTTTTTTAATTCTGGAATTGCCGCTGTATTCCATAAACCAAAAGGGTAAGCAAAGTCAGTAACGGGTTTACCAATGATAGTCTCTAATTTTGCTTTTGGTTTTACAAATTGTGTGTTCCAATCTTCACCAGTATATTTAGTCACCATGTGGTGGTCCCATGTATGCGATGCAATAACATGTCCTTCATCAGACAACGTTTTTATTTCTTCTTTAGTCATATAACCGGGACGATTTATTGCTACCGTCATGACAAAAAAGACTCCTTTAAAACCGTATTTTTTCATTTCTACCGCACCAATGTTAAACTGGTCCACTCTGGTATCGTCAAAAGTAATCATGATCGGTTTTTCAGGTAACTTTCCGTCAAATGCTAAATAGTCATATAATTGCTCTGGCAAAATAGTATGATAACCAGCATCAGACAATGTTTTCATTTGTGCAGCAAATGCAGCAGGTTTTACAGTGTTTGTTTTCATAACATCGCTCGCAGTACTTTTAAACTCCCTAATATTATGATAGCACAAAACAGGAATTTCCTTTTTAGAAAGAATGGTTGCTGCATCTGCAATGACTTTTTTGGTTTCCATTTTTTTGACAGCAACGGTATCGGTATCAACTGTTGATTCTGGTTTTGCTTCCTTAGTTGCTGATTGGCAGCTAACCAATAAAAAAAGTACTGAAAAAACAGAAGGAATAAAATTTTTCATAATGGACAAATTAGCTTATTGGTACTGAATGTAAATTGGTTTTGGAGTTAATTTCATTAATTCTTCGGGACTATACATTTGCCAATCTTGCTTGTTATCATTTTTATAAAATAATTTAAACCCAGTAAATTGTACCGGTTCTTTATAAATATAACGCAGATAGGTAGATTTTTTAAGTGTTTTACTTCCAAAACCATCCATGTCCATTACCACTTGAACTTCAGGAACTATTTTAATGTCTTTGTAATTTTTTATCATCCCTTGGGTAAAACGGTGTACTACTAGGACTTTTGGAGTCAGTTTGTTTTTGCGTACAATGTCTGCTAGAATGTCAATGGCATCATTAACATCTGCAGCGGTAAAATGACCAATTTTAGTACCAGGGCGTTCTCCTGCTTTCATAGAAAATTCAGGATCTATTCCCAAATGTACATTGGGCATGGAAAGATATTCTGTTAGATTTGTTACTTCAGATTTTACGCTGCTGTGTCCCACTTGAATATCTACAAAAACTAAAGCATTAATGGGTTTTGCCCATTTGATAATGGTGTCAATTTGCTTAAAAGGCATTCTCATTCGGTGCATATTATCTTTCCCAGGAGCTCCTTGAGCAGTAACGGCAATATAATGTAAAGCAGGAATTGCTTTTACACTAGGGTCGGCAGCTTGCCATTTAGCTACTTCGCCTTGAAGTTTTGCCAACATTTCTTTACGAGGGATTTCTCCTAATATTCCCATTCGTGTAGAATATAGATTTCCGTAATAAGCAATAATTCTATTGTAGGGTAAAATAGCACCTGGTAAAGGATATGGTGCTTTAACAGGCCATCTTCCTGTAGTATCGTTGTTGCTCATTGCTACCATTCTTTTATTGTAATCAAGAGTGTCAATGGTTAGCACTATTTTTTTTTGTATTGAATCTACTTTTTCAGTTTCCGTCTTATCTGTATTATTTTTTGTATCGGCAGCTTTGGTGCGGTTGCAAGCCATACTACTTAACAACAATAGAGGAAGTATAATTAATGCAATTGTTGATTTTTTCATAGATAGCTAATGTTGTTTTTAAAATAAAAGGAATAAGACAATTTTATAGATCGTTTTAATTGTTACATAGGCGACAAAGATATGATTTTAAAAGAATTCCTGATCTGATAAAGTTGTGTCTTGATGCGATATTTTTTACATAATTTACGGTTTTATATAAAATCGAATGTCTTATCAGATAATCCTGTATATTTTTTTTTAAAAATTTAGAATTTAAAAAAAAGAGACCATCCAAAAATCGGACAGTCTCAAAAAAACTTCTCTTATGATAAAGAGAAGTAAAAAAAAACAAAAACAAAATTTATCACAAACATGAAAGTCCGTTTGTTGTTTAATCTAGATAATTTTTATCGGTCAAGGTTTTCATAAAAGCAATTAAAGCATTGATTTCTTTCTCGTCGAGATTTAATTTTTCTGAAGCTAGACTTTGATTATCTACCGTAATTCCTGCTCCAACTCCGCCACCTTTATTGTAAAAACCAATGACTTCTTCTAAGGTCGTGAATACACCATTATGCATATATGGTGCCGTAACGGCTACGTTTCTTAAGGTTGGAGTTTTGAAAGCGTTTTTTAACTGTGCCATTTGGTATTGGAGATAACGTCCTAAATCTGGACTTATTTTTAAATTATTTTTATGTTCAGGTGTACCAATGATTTCGTGTTCGGTTTTATTAAATCTTGGAGGAACTGTACCATTGAATAACGGTATAAAATGGCAAGTAGCACATTTGGCTTTGCCAGAAAATAGATTGAAACCCAGTTTTTCTTGGCTGGTATAAGCATTCGATTCTCCTCGCATGTATTTGTCAAACTTGCTATCGAATGCGTTTAAGGAACGAACGTAACTTGCTAAAGCATTTTGAACTTGCCACTCTTCTATTTTTTTAGAATTTAGGAAAGCAGTCGCAAATGCAATTTGGTAAGTTTTGTCAGTGTTTAAGAGTCTGATAATATTAGATATTTCACCATGCATTTCCTCTTTATTCTGAATCACATCAGTACTTTGTTTTTCTAAATCCAATTGACGCATGTCCCAAAACTGTGCATTTTGTAAAGAAGCATAAGTCAAAGTAGGTGTGTTACGATGTAATTTTTTACCTGTTAGCGAGATATTTGTTTTTAGATTATCTGTAAAAGCCAATTCTGGATTATGACATGAAGCACAGTTTCTAGACTTATCTTTAGAAAATGAACTATCGTTGAAAAGGCGTTTTCCTAAAACTACTTTTTCAGCAGTATATTGAAATTCTTTAGAAGGAATAAAAGCATTTACATCGAAGGCATCTTTTTCAAAAATAGTTCTGCTACTTGGATTAAGTACGCTATTTCTATCTATATTTTTAATCGCATTTTTTTCTTGAAAAACGACAAGGTTTGTGCTAATCGGATTTAAGAAATTTTGAATAAAATGAGCTCTATCGAACGCATTAAAATCGGAATTCTTATGGCAATACTTGGCAGCTTTAGCACAGAGATCTACTAATTTTTTAGATAGATCACTGTTGTAATCCAGAATAATAATCAAATTTCCCAAAGCATCCAGACTCGCTGCTGTTTCCGGAATTGATTGCAGGGCAATGGGAGAATCAAACCCAGTAATGCCAAGCGCTAATATTCTGTTGACTTGCATTTTTAAAGCATCTAAAACATAATCATCAGAAATAGTAATTACAGTAAAAGTTTGTCTGACTTGATTCAAATTTGCCTTTATCATTTTTATTTCCCGAACTAAATCATTTTTATTTTTGGAATCGTAATTAGGGTAAAGAAGTTCTTCTATTACTTGAAAACCATTTGGCGGTAAATATTTATTTTCTGCAACTTCTAGTTCGTCTAGAGCAGGACCATTAATGAAACGAGCAGGATCTGGAGTAAAATATTCTACAGCCCATTCTATTTTTTTATAAGCTATTCGAGCAGTATTAAAAGCTTGATGTAATTTTTCTTGATCTGTTTCATTTTCGGCGATGCGCTGAAAATCATTTGTTTTTTGTTCAAACTGTTTAACATCTGCCAATAGCATTTGCTGGATAGTCAATGATTTATATTCTTTTTCACAGCCAAATAAAATGATGGCAAGACAGAAGTTAAAAATAAAAATAATTTTTTTGGTAGGATTCAGGTTCAATTTCATTTTTTGGCTACAATAATAAACCACGACAACCTTAAAAAGGCTGCCGTGGTATAATTTATTTTAAATATTACTTTTGAACATTTCTAATAATTACGGTTTGACCGCCTTCTTTATTGGTATTAACACCACTTCCATCAGGATTTTTGAAAGCTTCTTTTTGCCAAGTATGCGGGTGAATGTTTAGGATGAATGTATTTGGTACTCCAATCACATCAGAAATGTCTTCCATCGCACCATATTCCCAGCTTCCTAATTTAGTAGTACCGCTTTGATTGTAAGTGGCATTCCAAATAACATCGTCTCTTTTATGATTCATAGTCATCCAAGGTTTATTCACTTTTGTAGCGATGTTGTATTGCCAGATAAAAGAATCGTGTTTAGCATCTGCATAATAAGAATCTCCATCTTCCTGTATGTACACAAAGTTTTCGGTAACACAAATGTTATCAGGATTGATAATGCCTGTTCCAGGAGTAGAATCGCCTTCAACTACTAATTCTAATTTTCCTAATAATGGGTTATTGTCGTCCAGAACTAATCTGTATACTCTTCCCCACATAGTATATCCTGCTACTGCAGCGTTACCACTAGCCTGACCTGTAGCTGTAAAATAAATTTCTCTGTTATTTTTAGCAGAACCTTTTCTGTAATCTACATCTTCCACTCTTGAAAAACGGATGGCTCCTAAGTTATTTACCGCTGTGTTGATTGCAGCTCCTGTTATGTTTTTGGCATTTGGAATTTCCACAAAAGAAACATCAAATGAGTTTCCTACAGTCATAGTAGTTTCAACTTGCACTCCATCATTTCTTTTTAAGGCATATAGCTTACCATTAGTAAGATCACCTACAACATCGCTTACATACATAACTACTTGTCCTGCACTCGTATGTCCGGTAGAGTAACCTTGATCTTCGCCAATTAAAATCACCGTTTTTCCTGAATAAGCCACTTTTGTAAGCGGAACAGCATTTTCCATACTCGCTTTTCCTAAAGCTGGTAAAACACGGTCGGTTCTGCTTTTTTGACTGCTTAGACTAAATGGATCAATTCCGTGTACCATACTTTCTTCACCGCTCTCGCCAGCGGTTAAAAACATAGGTCCAAACCCATGAGTAGCCGGAGTCGCTAAAGTTGCAGAACAAAGTCTGGTCATTCCGCCAATTCCATCAACGATATAATCTCCTTTTATAGGTTTTAATGTTTTATCAAAATAAACTCTGGAAACTGATTTTAATATTTCGTGATTGGTAATCATCATGTACCCATCTCCATTAGGATCTTTCATAAATCCCGCGCCATCAGGTTGCGCACCATATACAAAAGAAGGTGATTGTGACAATACGTCGGTACTGCTGATTAAAGAACTGATTTTTAGATTTTCAAAACCTTCCTTAGCTATTACTAAAGCTGGCATTGATGAAGTGTTAAAGTCAATTAAAGAGTTTGGTTTTTCTTCGTTAGTATCATTCTGACAACTTATAACTGTAAAGCTGGCAATAGATAAAAGTCCGAGTTGTTTCAGGTAATTAATTTTCATGATTCTTTGTTTAAATTATTTTTGACAAAGAAAGAGTGAAGAAATCCTAACGTAGTTAAAGGATTTTATACAAATAGTGACTATTTCGTTAAGTAGAGGTGATGTTAACGTTAATACGTTAATTTTAGGTAAATAAAGATTGGAAGTGTGGTGCAAATTGCTACATTAATATCAACCTAACCGTAAAAGAGTGTATATGCCTTTTTTTAAGAAGTGAGAAGATATATTAGGATTTAAGAAGAAATCACTATTCCACTTCACTTTAGTGCAAAAAAAAAGACTATCATTTCTGATAGTCTTTTTATAAAAGCTCCCTCTCTTGGGCTCGAACCAAGGACCCTCTGATTAACAGTCAGATGCTCTAACCAACTGAGCTAAGAAGGAAACTGAGCAGTAAAAATCAACTTGCGTTACATCCTTAAAGCGGTGCAAAGATAGGCTATCATTTGGTTTGTGCAAATAAAAAACCAACTTTTTTTAATTTTTTTTATCTGCCTACGATTGCCTTGTAAATATCGTTTCCGTTGGCGAATAGTAATAGTGTTATAAGTAAAACAAAACCAACTAATTGCGCATTCTCTAGGAATTTGTCACTCGGTTTTTTGCCGCTAATAATTTCGTATAATAAAAACATAACATGACCACCATCTAGTGCTGGAATAGGTAATAAGTTCATTACACCAAGCATTATTGATAATAAAGCGGTGATATTCCAGAACGTTTCCCAACTCCAAGTATTAGGAAAAATATCAAATATGGCTTTAAAACCACCTACTTGTTTGTATGCACCTGTACTTGGACTAAAAATCATTTTCAATTGTTTTCCGTAACCTACTAATTGATCTTTCCCTTTTGTAATTCCAACAGGAATTGCCTCTAAAAGACCAAATTCTTGTTTGCTGACTTTATAGTAACCCAGTTTTTCAAGATTAGTCATACTTAATCCTCCAACACCAATTCCTAATTTACCATCATTAGATACAATAACAGGAACTTCAACTTCTTTTTGATCTCTTAAAACAGTCGCAGAAATTGTTTTGTTTTTATTGCTCTCCAGTATTGCTTTTGCTTGATCAAAATATTTAGCTTGCTGTCCGTTTAAGGTTAATACAACATCTTTTGGTTGTAATGCGGTATTTTTTGAACCTTCAGAAATTGCTCCTACTACAAAGGGCATTCTGATGTTCATCAACGGACCTTTTTCATGTTTTGATAATTGGTCTACAAAATCAGTCGGCATTTTTATAGTTTGCTCTGTTCCGTTTCTTTCTATTAAGACTTGTTTTGCCATAATGACTTTCATGGTAATGTCATTGTCAAATTTTGCAATTTTCACACCATCAGCAGCAAGGATTTTATCACCTGTTTTGAAGCCAGCATTTAGCATGGCTTTATTTTCAATCAATAAACCATCTTTCAAATCAGCAGTTGCAATATAAGTATCGCCATAAGCAAATGCCATTCCGATATAAATGATAAATGCCAAAATAAAGTTTACCGTAACTCCACCCAACATAATTATCAAACGTTGCCAAGCTGGTTTAGAGCGAAATTCCCAAGGTTGTGGTGGCAATGCCATTTGAAGTGTCCTAGTTCGTGAAGTATAATCAGTAATGATAAGCTCAATAAAAATTGAGAAAGCTTTATAAATATGTCCATTTTTTAATTTTAGTTCTTTTTTAACTCACAAAAGTAAGGTTTTCTATTTGTTTAATTTGCAATAATTATTCCATAACGTTTTAAAACTTTGTTAATTATTAGAAATTGAATATAGTGTTTCAGAGTAGTCGCGTAACTTTACTTTTCTAAATAAATTTTTCGTGTTAACTTCACTTTAAAAACATCATTATGTCTTCAAAATTATTTTCACCCCTTTCGATAAAAAGTATCACACTCAAAAATAGAATCGCCATTTCTCCGATGTGCCAATATTCAGCAACTGATGGTTTTGCCAATGATTGGCATTTGGTGCATTTAGGCAGTCGTGCCAGTGGTGGTGCAGGATTAATCATTCAAGAAGCAACTTCTGTTTCTCCAGAAGGTAGAATTTCACCTCAAGATTTAGGGCTTTGGAAAAGTGATCAAATTGAAAAACTAAAACAAATCAACCAATTTATTATAAGTCAGAATTCAGTTCCTGGAATTCAATTGGCGCATGCCGGACGAAAAGCAAGTGCTGCTTCGCCATGGAACGGTGGTAGAAAAGTAGCTAATGATAATGGTGGTTGGGATACTGTTGCACCAAGTGCTATTGCTTACCATGACAATGAAACAGCACCAATTGCATTGGATAAGATTGGGATTCAAAAAGTGATTTCAGATTTTAAATCAGCAACCAAAAGAGCTGTTGAAGCAGGTTATCAAGTACTCGAAATTCATGGAGCTCACGGTTATTTATTACATCAATTTATGTCGCCTTTATCTAATCTTCGCACCGATGAATATGGTGGAAGTTTTGAAAACAGAATAAGATTAACGCTTGAAGTAGTGGCGGCAGTACAATCCCAATGGCCAGAAAACTTGCCTTTGTTCATTAGAATATCAGCAACAGATTGGGCAGAAGGTGGATGGAATCTAGAAGAATCAATTGAACTTTCAAAGATATTAAAAGAAAAAGGTGTCGATTTAATCGATGTTTCTTCGGGAGGAGCAGTATCGCACCAACAAATTCCATTAGGGCCCAATTACCAAGTTCCTTTTGCCCAAAGCATAAAAAAGGAATCTGGAATCTTAACTGGAGCAGTAGGTTTAATTACCGATGCCAATCAAGCAGAGGAAATTGTGACTTCAGGAAAAGCCGACTTGGTTTTCTTTGCTAGAGAATCTTTAAGAAATCCAAATTTAGGATTAACATTCGCACATGATTTAGAAGCCGATGTGCAATGGCCAAAACAATACGACCGAGCGAAAATCTAATTTAGTGACAGAAAGACAAATTTCACTAATTTCCACCAAATTGATTCGTGTGAATTAGTGAAATTCGTGCTTCACTTTTTTCAAATAAAAACTCTGACTCTTACACCATGCAAAAAATAAAAACAGCATTGCTT
>CBDUEE010000026.1:0-18708 GCA_965366105.1 uncultured Flavobacterium sp.
AAGTTCAATTTTAGTTTTAAATTTCTTTAAAATAAAAAGCTATTCCACAAAAAACCAGCTATTTAATAAGCTGGTTTTAGCACTTTATTTTAATTTTATTTATTAAAACACTACAATGGAATATTTCCGTGTTTGCGATTTGGTGTCACACTGACTTTATTTTCAAGCATGCTAAAAGCTTTTATTAGTTTTCTTCGAGTGTCTTGAGGTAAAATCACCTCATCGACAAAACCACGTTGCGCTGCAGTGTAGGGATTGGCAAATAAATCAGCATATTCTGCCTCTTTTTCTAACAGTTTAGCTTCTTGATCATCAGCTTCGTTTATTTCTTTCTTAAATATAATTTCAGAAGCACCTTTAGCACCCATTACAGCAATTTCAGCAGTTGGCCAAGCAAAATTCATATCTGCCCCAATATGTTTTGAATTCATTACATCGTACGCACCACCATACGCTTTACGTGTAATCACAGTCACTCTTGGAACCGTTGCTTCACTCAATGCATAGAGCAATTTAGCTCCATGAACAATAATTCCGTTCCACTCTTGATCCGTTCCAGGCAAGAATCCAGGGACATCAACTAATACCAATAAAGGAATGTTGAATGCATCACAAAAACGAGTGAATCGAGCTGCTTTTTTAGAACTATTCACATCCAGACAACCTGCTAAAACCATGGGTTGATTGGCAATAATTCCGATACTTCTGCCGCCTAGCCTACCAAAACCTACTATTATATTTTCAGCATAATTTTTATGAATTTCAAAAAAAGAATCTTCGTCAATAATCCCACCAATTACACCATGCATATCATACGGTTTGTTAGGATTATCAGGTATTATATTTAATAATTCTTCTCTAATTTCATCCTTTAATTGATAAGGTATGTTAGCAGGAACTTCTTTATTACTCTGTGGCAAGTAACTCAATAATTGTTTTAAATCTTCTAAACACTCCACATCATTTGTTGAAGTACAATGTGCCACTCCAGACTTAGTTGAATGTGTGCTAGCACCTCCTAATTCTTCTGAAGTTACGGTTTCGTTAGTTACAGTTTTTACTACGTTTGGTCCAGTAACAAACATATAACTCGTATCTTCTACCATCATGGTAAAATCAGTCATGGCGGGAGAATAAACGGCTCCACCGGCACAAGGTCCCATAATAGCCGAAATTTGAGGAATTACTCCTGATGCTTGTACATTTCTAAAGAAAATATCGGCATAACCACCCAAAGAACGAACGCCTTCTTGAATACGTGCTCCACCAGAATCATTCAGTCCGATCATAGGTGCTCCCATTTTGACTGCCATATCCATTACTTTGCAAATTTTTTCTGCATGAGTTTCCGATAAAGATCCTCCGAAAATAGTAAAGTCTTGGGCAAAAATATAAACTAATCTTCCGTTGATCGTTCCGTATCCTGTAATGACACCGTCACCGTAATACAATTCTTTTTCCATCCCAAAATCAGAAGTACGATGGGTAACCAACATGCCAATTTCTTCAAATGAACCTTCATCCATTATATATTCCACACGCTCTCTTGCGGTTAGTTTTTTATTGGAATGTTGTTTTTCAATGCGTTTTTTGCCACCACCTAAATGCGCTTCAGCAATTTTATTATTTAGTGTACTTATTTTATCTTTCATACTGTATTTTTTTAACCACTAATTGCCTAATTATTTGCTTTCTCGTTCGAGAGTTTTGATAGATTAATTATAAATTTAAAATATCTAAAAATAAATGAAAGTTATATTAATTAGGTAACCGCACAATTTTTTGATCTTCAAAATACTGTTTCATTGCTACTAGAGCAGCTATTTCAGCCTCTTTATTCATTTGTATTTTCAGCACATCCGCATTGTAATAATTCTTAACAAAATGCGTATCAAAATTTCCGGAACGAAATGCCTCATGTTCAAAAACAAATTTACCAAACGGCAATGTAGTTTGTACGCCTTCTACTTGGTAATCATCAATCGCTTTAATCATCAATCGAATGGCTTGTTCTCTTGTTTCTCCATAAGTAATTAACTTTGCCAACATTGGATCATAGTAAATAGGAATATCCATCCCTTGTTCGAAACCATTGTCTACCCGAATATTTTCACCAACAGGTATTTGATACACATCGAGATGACCTACGCTTGGCAAAAAGTCATTCATAGGATCTTCGGCATAAACCCTTAATTCAACAGCGTGTCCTTTTAGTTGCAAATCTTCTTGTTTTATAGCTAATGCTTCTCCTCTTGCTACTTTAATTTGCAGTTCGACCAAGTCTGTTCCTGTAATCCATTCGGTAACCGGATGTTCTACTTGCAAACGCGTATTCATTTCTAAGAAATAGAAATTATTGTTTTCATCTAATAAAAATTCTACTGTTCCTGCTCCTAAATAATCACATGATTTAGCAACTAAAACAGCCGCTTCACCCATTTTTTTTCGCAATTCTGGCGTTAAAACAGAAGAAGGCGCTTCCTCAATCACTTTTTGGTGACGACGCTGGATACTGCATTCTCTTTCAAATAGATATAAAATAGTTCCATGGCTATCTGCCATAATTTGAATTTCGATATGCCTTGGTGACGCTACATACTTTTCAATAAAAACAGATCCGTCACCAAAAGCAGCAATTGCCTCACTAATGGCACGGTTCATTTGAGATTCAAAATCAGCTTCCGTTTCTACCACTCGCATTCCTTTTCCACCTCCGCCAGCTGATGCTTTAATCAAAATAGGGAAACCAATTGTTTTTGCCTCCTGTTTTGCTTTATCAATATCTGTTATTGCTTCGTCAACACCAGGAACCATAGGAATATTGTACTCCTTAACAGCCTCTTTAGCTGCTAATTTGCTTCCCATCACTCGAATCGCTTTAGATTTTGGACCAATAAAAATGATATTGTTATTTTCACATTCTTCGGCAAAATCAGCGTTTTCGCTTAAAAATCCATAACCTGGATGAATGGCATCAACGTTTAAATTTTTCGCAACTTCTATAATTTTACTTCCCAACAAATAGGATTCACTTGATGGCGATTCACCAATCCAAACGGCTTGATCAGCAAATTTTACGTGAGGTGCATTTCTATCTGCTGTCGAATAAATTGCAACTGTTTTAATTCCCATTTTTTGAGCAGTTTTCATGACTCTTATCGCGATTTCTCCTCTATTTGCAACTAATATTTTTTTCATTATTCTTAAATTTTTATTTTTGCCACAAAGGCACTACGTCACAAAGTTATTTTTTATTTATTGTGTAGTTATTTAGCGAAAAGATGTAAAACATAAATGCTTTATAAAAACCTTGGTGTCTTTGTGACAACGTTCTATTCAAACTCAATCAATAATTGTCCTTTATCTACTGCATCTCCAATATTGACAGAAATTGATTTGATGATTCCATCCCGCGGAGAAAGAAAACTGTTTTCCATTTTCATGGCGCCAAGAATAATTAGATTATCGTTGACTTTTACTTCTTGACCAACTACAACGCCAATCTCTAAAATTAATCCAGGCATAGGAGCTTTGATAAAGTTTACTTGTTTGGTAAGACCGACTTCAAAACCCATTTCTTTGATTAATATATCTAATGGATTTGAAATTACGACGGTATAAGTATTGTTATTTACTTTAACCGTGTAACTCTTTTGATGAAAATCAGCAGTAAGAATTTCTGCTTTATAAGGAGTATTTTCATGCAGTATGTGAAATTTATTATCTTCCACAGAAACCGAGTCTAATAGCGAAACACTTCCCTTTTCAATATCAAAATGAAAAGTGTCATTTACATTTACTTTATAACCAATACGCATAAGTACATTTTTTATTGGTTGTAAAAATAAGTAAAGAAAACGTTTGCGTACTTTAAAAAAAGCAGTTTTATGCTAAAAAGATATAGTTATTTGTTAAATAATTTTACAAAACTAATAATCCAAATTCTCTAAGCGTTTTTATTGGCTTTGAATACCAGAACAATTCGAAATCTTCTGAATGACTTTCGAAATCAGATTTAATTTCTTGAAAAGTATGAATTTTAGTATTTGCAACTGAGATTTTTTGAAGGATTTCTAACAACCATTCTCCTTCTATTTTATTGGTTTGAATACTAAAACTTTCTTTCTTGTCATGAAAAGTCATCGTTAGCATTTCCCAAGAGTTTCCCTTTTTAGATTTTGTAAAATATTCAACAGCAGGCTTGCCACCCAACCAAACTACTTTAGCATTTGGCTTACTATTAAATTCGGGTTCTTCTTGTAAAGCGTCAAAGATAAAGTCTTGAGGGATTTTAGTTTTCGGAATTTTAAAGTCGAACCAATCTTGTAATTCGTAGTCAAAACAAATGCCGTGCATGAAATTGAATAACGATTTTTTAAGTCCAAAACCGAACTTTTCATGGTCAATTCCTGTTTTATCTGTGAAAGCTATATCGTTATTGGCGAAAGTTATTTCGTTTTGTTGCGCAATTACTCCAAATTTCTCTGGATACATTCCAACGGGACTGTGTGCTGTCATTGCAAATTGATGCCAAAACCCCGATTGTAATACTCCAGCTTCAAATAATTGTCGGACCATTTCTAAACTATCTACTGTTTCCTGAACGGTTTGCGAGGGATAACCGTACATTAAATACGAATGCACCATAACGCCAGCTTCGGTGAAGTTTCTGGTGACTTTCGCTACTTGTTCGACGGTAACTCCTTTATCAATAAGCTTTAACAATCTGTCTGAAGCAACTTCAAGACCGCCCGAAACTGCAATACAACCAGATGCTTTTAGCAGCAAACACAAATCTTTGGTAAAGCTTTTTTCAAATCGAATGTTTGTCCACCAAGTCACTGCTAAATTTCTTCTAAGAATTTCGAGTGCCAAAGAACGCATCAAAGCTGGTGGAGCTGCTTCATCTACATAATGGAAACCATTTTGTCCCGTTTGCAACATCATTTCTTCCATACGATCACATAACAAATTGGCAGCAACGGGTTCATAAATTTTGACATAATCTAAAGAAATATCACAAAAAGTACATTTTCCCCAGTAACAACCGTGCGCCATTGTCATTTTATTCCAACGTCCGTCGCTCCACATGCGATGCATAGGATTTACAATTTCAATAACCGATATATATTTATCTAAATGCAAATCAGAATAATCTGGGGTTCCTACTTGCGATTGTTTGTAATCTGGTTTTATAGCATTATTTTTATAAACTACTTTTCCATTTTCTAAAATAAAAGTTCGTTTTAAAGGCATATCTAAATCGCTTGATGCAACAAAATCACAAAGTAATTCAACTGGAGCTTCCCCATCATCTAAAGTAATGAAATCAAAAAACTCAAAAACACGAGTATCTGAAAGGGAGCGTAATTCGGTATTTGGGAAACCGCCACCCATCGAAATTTTGATATTTGGATGATTTTTCTTCACCCATTGTGCGCATCTAAAAGCTGCATATAAATTTCCTGGAAAAGGAACTGAAATTAAAAATAAAGTAGGCTGAACGGATTCTATTCGTTCTTTCAAAATTGAAATCAGGATAGCATCTATAAACGTAGTTTCTTGTTGTAGGACTTCGTACAATTCATCAAATGAATTAGCACTTCTGCCCAATCGCTCGGCATAGCGACTGAAACCAAAGTTTTCGTCGATACATTCTACAATAAAATCAGAAATATCTTCAAGATATAAAGTAGCTAAATGCTTGGCTCTGTCTTGGGTTCCCATTGTTCCAAAAGCCCAATCTAGTTCTTCCAGTTGAGCAAAACGAGAGGCTTCGGGCAAGAAACCTTCCTGACATATTTGTAATGCCAAAGTTGGATTTTTCCCTTGTAAAAAAGCAATTACAGCATCAATTGTTTTAATGTATTCCTGTTGCAAAGCCAGTATACGCTTTGAATTATCAGAAACATTAGTATCAATTACCGCATTTGCAAACAAATCTTTCAATCCCTCTTTTGAAAATAATTTCAAAATTACTTCAATGCCAAAATCAGCTTGAACGGACTCAATATTTATCGTATTTAGAAACCCTTTTATATAAGCCGTGGCTGGATAAGGAGTGTTCAACTGTGTAAAAGGCGGCGTGATAATTAAAAGCTTGGTTTTCAAAAGGAATTATTTTGTGCAAAAATAGGGGATATTTATTTAAAAAAATTAAATGACAACAACTCTAGTATAATGTTGCTCAATAATCATTTAAAAAAAAATATTTTCAGAGCAAATTCTATTTAATAAAAATTCTAAAAAAAAGAAATTATTAAAACGTTTTAGTAGCTAAATCCATTAAGGTATATTCTTGCATCAACTAATTATTAACAACGTTTTTAGAAAAAAAATTTGTTTTTTAGTTTTAAATACGTAAAATTACAAAAGATTAACATTAAATTAATACTACATTCATTCCTATTTGATATTGAAAATTAAATTTAAACATACGAATCATATAGATGACTCAGCCCTTTGGAACAATCTAAAAATGGGTGATGAGAAAGCATTTTCACAACTTTTCGAAAAGTATTATCCTCATTTGATACGCTACGGAAATACCTTATCTCCCAATATTTACAAAGTACAAGATTGTGTTCAAGACGTATTTACCGATATTTGGATTTATAGAGAAAAATTAAGCCAATCCGCAGTTGTAAAAGCTTACTTATTATCTAGTGTGCGAAAAAGAATTTCAAGACTTCAAGAACGCGATCGCATCTTTCGTAAAACTGCTTCTATAGATGCTATAGAATTTCTATTTGATTTCTCGGTAGAACATCACCTTATTGCTGATGAAACTAATGCTGATAAAGTTTTAAATCTGAATAAACTATTAAACGATTTACCCGCTCGTCAAAAAGAAGCTTTATACCTGAGGTACCACCAAGGATTAAGTGTTGAAGAAATTGCAGATACTCTTGAAGTAAACTATCAATCAGCAAATAATTTATTGTACCGAGCAGTTTTGAATCTTAGGAAAGACTGGAAAGAAACTATTTTACTTTTTTTATCACTAACTACATTCTTTTTGTGATTTAATTCTCTATTCTAAAAATAAAATCATAATTAGATGAGTATATAATAAAAAAACTGTCCTCTATATTTTTGTAACTCATATTGTATTGATGCAAAAACGTAATAATTATATAGAAATTGAAGATTTTATATCTGATGAGTCATTTGGACTTTGGGTAAAATATCAAGTTGACCAACAAAATTGGGAAGAATGGACTTTAGAAGACCCCAAACGAGCCAAATTAGTAGAGGAAGCACGTCTTTGGTTATTAGCAATGAAAGTTTCAGAGTTAAGAATGGATCAAAGTACTATTGATATTGCATTACAACAAACTTGGAGAAAAATTAAAAATAAAGAGAATGCCCAAAATATATTTCAAAAATCTCCAAAAAAACTCTGGAATAACAATTGGATTAAAGGTTTAGCAGCTGCAATACTTTTTGGATTAATAACTAATTGGTTTTACAATAATCCTATTTTTCTAAATAATCAAATACCGGTTTACAATGAACTTATTCAAGAAAACAAGGAAGGATTAGTAGAGCAAACAAACAACTCGAACAAACCTCAAATCATAACTTTATCTGATGGCAGTTCCGTTTTACTCCAGCCGAATAGTAAATTAAGCTATCCTAAAGCTTTTGTAGGTAACGAACGAAAAGTGTATCTAAGTGGTGAAGGATTCTTTGAAATTAGTAAAAATAGAAAAAAACCTTTTTTTGTATTTGCTAATGAAATTGTAACTAAAGTAGTTGGTACAAGTTTTAGAATAAAAGCTTACGACAATCAACCTGATATCGAAGTTCTTGTACATACAGGTAAGGTAAAAATAAAATCAAACCAAGCTTTAGTAAAATCTGATAAGGAAGAAATCGTTCTTTTGCCAAATCAAGCACTCCGATTTGTTCGCAAGAACTTGAAATTTAACAAAATAAATGACATAAATGCCGACAAAACAATAATACAAACTGCAAATAATATTGAGCAACTGAATTTTAATTTCATTGACACTCCAGTAAGTGAAATCTTAAAAATAATTGAACGTGCCTATCTTGTAGAAATTGACTTCCCAAAAGAAAAATTAAAGAACTGTTACCTCACAACCTCATTAAATGACCAGCCTTTACCGGAAAAACTTAAAATCATTTGTAAAAGTCTTGGTAATAATACAACTTATGAAATGAATGGAAATCAAATTATTATTACATCCAAAGGATGTGATTAACCTTTATGCCTATGTAAAAGAAATTTAAAAAAAAGCGCCGAAAATGCTGTAACATTCTCGACGCCTAAGTAGAATCAAATTGTTCTCTGTAAAGCTCAATTTGCATTTTCCCAATACCCGTTAAATAGTATTAATAAAAACAAACCAAAATTATGAAAAAAACTGTTGTCAAACAACGATTACTCCATCGAATCATGAAAATAACGTTCATTCAATTTGTTCTTGCATTTGTGTTTTCCACCATCACGATGGCAAACAGCGTTAATGGACAAAAAAAGCTAGAAACTAAGGTAACTATTAGCATTGCTAAGATGAGTCTAGAGAATGCTTTGTCTAAACTTGAAAAAACAGCAAACGTCAAATTCTCATACAATTCTAGAATTAGTCAGCTAAATGAAAAAGTAACAATAAATGCTACAAGCGAAACTCTATCAAATGTCCTAAGCGAAATTTTGAAACCGCTTAACATTGGATTCAGTGAAGTAAGTAATCAAATTATATTACAAAATAACGCTTCCCAAACTGAGGAATTTGCAGGTTTTGTTGGGATTCCTACCTTGATTGAAAAATTAACCGTAGCTCCTATTGTTAAAGGAAAAGTAGTAGACCAATCTGGTCTTCCTTTGCCAGGTGCAACTATCACAGCAAAAGGAACAAACAAAAGCGTTTACTCTGATTTTGATGGAAATTTTTCTATTGATATGCCAGAAAACAGCACAAGACTTGTAATTACATTCATAGGTATGGAAACACAAGAGGTGGCTATTAAGTCTACACCCTTAACCATTGTTTTGGTTGATAAAGAGAATAGCTTAAAAGAAGTAGTAATTACAACTGGTTACGAAAAAACATCTAAAAGAACTTTTACAGGAGCTATTAGTAAAATTTCTGCTAAAGAACTACTTGTTGAAGGAGTGGTAGATATTAGTAGAATGATTGAAGGTAAAGCAGCAGGTGTTACAGTTCAAAACGTTACTGGAACTTTTGGTACCGCTCCTAAAATTACAGTTCGTGGATCATCTTCTATCTTTGGAGATACAAAACCGCTTTGGGTAATTGACGGAATTGTACAAGAAGATATTGTTAATCTTTCTTTTGCAGATTTAGCTTCTGGTAACTCAGAAACTTTATTAAGTTCATCTATTGCTGGATTGAATGCAAGTGACGTATTAAGTATAGAAATCCTCAAGGATGCATCTGCAACATCTATTTACGGTTCAAGATCATTAAATGGCGTTGTAGTTGTTACTACAAAACAAGGTAGAAGAGAATCACCTATGAGTGTAACCTATTCATTAGAACAAACAGCAAGAACAGTTCCAAATTACAATCAATATGATATTTTGAACTCTCAAGAAACAATGAGCATTCTTAAAGAGATGGAAACAAAAGGTTTTCTAGATTTACCATCAACATCTCAAGGCCGTTACGGAGGGGTTTTTAATATCTTGGCAAACGCAATTAACACTTACGATCAAACAAGCGGAACTTACGGTGTTAAAAATGATGAACCAAGTAGAAATGCATTCTTAAAAAAGTATGAATTAGCAAATACAGATTGGTTTAAAGTTTTATTTAGACCCTCTATTACACAAAATCACTCCTTAAGTTTTTCTGGCGGTGGAAAAAACAATGCTTTTTTTGCCTCTCTTGGTTATTATACTGATCCAGGATGGACTGTTGCTGATGGTGTAAATCAATTGACAACTAATCTTAAGAATACTTTTTTTATTAATGATAAATTGAATTTAACACTATCGACTCAAGCATCTGTAAGAGATCAATCAGCACCTGGAAGCTATGACAGCCTTAGAGATGGAGTAAGCGGAAGTACTACTAGAGATTTTGACATCAATCCATTTAACTATGTTTTGAATACTAATAGAGCGCTACGTCCTTATGATGATAATGGAAATTATGAATATTACAGAAACAATTGGGCTCCACTAAATATAGTTGACGAATTAAAAAACAACTTTATGGATATTAAAGTAAAAGATATTCGTTTTCAAGCGGACTTAGCTTACAAAATTAATCCAAAGTTAACTTATAATTTTACTGCAAATGCTCGTTATGCGAACACAACTAGAGAACATAATATCCTAGAGAATTCAAATATTATCGGTGCATACAATGCGCAAGAAACAACAATTGTTAGAGATCAAAACATCTTTTTATACCAAGATCCAAACAATTTAACAGCTCCAAAAGTATCTGTATTACCTAATGGTGGAATATTAAGAACGTTTAATAACAATCTTACCTCTTACAACATTCGTAATAGTTTTAATTATAAAAACGTATTCAACAACAAACATGAGATCGAAGCTCTATTTGGTCAAGAATTACGTTCTGTTGATAGAAACAGTAATAATTTTACAGCTTATGGATTGCAATTCGACAGAGGCTTAACTGCTTTTACAGATCCTAGAATATTAGAGAAATTAATTAATGGGGGAGAATCCTATTATGGATTTAATGAAGAAAGAGAAAGAACTGTTGGTTTCTTCGGTAAAGCAGGATATACCTATGATCGTCGTTATACAGGATCTATTACAGGTCGTTATGACGGCTCTAACAGACAAGGTAATAGTGGCTCTTCAAGATGGTTACCTACGTACACTTTTAGTGGGAAATGGAATATTATGGAAGAATCTTTCATGAAGAATGTTTCAGCAGTAAACACATTAGCTTTAAGAGGTTCTTACGGGCTAACGGCTACTGCAGGACCTGCAACAAACTCACTTGCAATTTACAAAAGTTTCATAACAGATCGCCTTAATTTAGGGGATAGAGAAACTGGTTTATTTATAGATGATCTTCAAAATGGAGATTTAACTTGGGAGAAACAATTTGAAACAAATATTGGATTAGATTTAGGTTTGTTCAACAACAGAGTCCAATTTACAACTGATATTTATAGCCGTAAAGCTTTCGACTTAGTTGATGTTGTAACTACTTCTGGAATAGGTGGACAAAAATTAAAACAAGGAAATAATGCCGATATGGAAACTAAGGGTATTGAGTTTTCTATTAACACAACAAACCTTAATAACACCAAATTAAAATGGTCTACTAGTTTTAATTTCTCAATATACAATCAAGAAATTACAAAGCTTCAGAACAATCCAAGAGTATTAGGTTTAGTTGATGGAACAGGAGGAAATACTATAGGACACCCAAGAAATGCATTATACTCTTACCAATTTACAGGTTTGAATAATCAAGGATTGCCGACTTTTATAATGGCTGAGGGAAAAACAGATAATGTTGCAGGAGCTAATTTTCAAGATTCAGAAGACATAACTAAATACTTAAAGTATGAGGGTTCAATTGAACCTAATAAATCTGCTGGTTTATCAAATACGTTTACTTACGAGAATTGGTCTTTAAATATATTTATAGTAGCTTCTGGAGGTAATAAAGTTCGTTTAAACCCAATATACTCAGATAATTATGACGACTTAACTGTATTTACAAAAGAATTTACTAACCGTTGGATCAATCCTGGCGATGAAGCATTTACATCAATTCCAGTAATTGCAGACCAAAGATTAATTGCAAATTATGCATCTCAATCAAAAGATTTAACAAGGGCATATAATGCTTATAATTACTCTGACGAAAGAGTTGCAGATGGAACTTTTGTTAGATTAAAAAACGTATCGTTGAGTTACGAGTTCCCAAAAGATTTGAAGAAAAGATTAAGTCTTACTACTTTCAACATGAAAGCATCTACTGCAAATCCGCTTCTAATTTATTCTGATAAAAAACTGAATGGTCAAGATCCAGAATTTTATAGAACAGGTGGAGTATCACAACCAATTACGAGTCAGTACACATTTTCTTTAAACGTATCATTTTAATTAAAAAAAATATGAAAAAATTAAAATTAACCTTTATATTATTAATTCTTTTAGGATTCATTAGCAGTTGTGATGATTTCTTATCGGAAGTTCCAGATAATAGAACACTATTAAATACACCAGAAAAAATTTCCGAAATACTAGTTAACGCCTATCCTACAGCCAGTTACATGGAGTTTACAGAAACAAGGACTGATAATGCTTATGATAGTGAAAATCTACCAGCAACAACCTTAAATAATTCTCAAAATTTCAAGTGGGAAGACCTTACTGACGTTTCAAGAGATACACCAGCCTTTTACTGGGATGCTTGTTATACTGCTATTGCACATGCAAATCAAGCCATTGATGCGATACAAAAACTTGGTGATCCAGCTAATTTAAATCCGCAAAAAGGAGAAGCTTTATTAGCTAGAGCTTACTCCCATTTTATGTTAGTAAGCATCTTTTCGCAAAGATATAATCCTGCTACTGCGAGCACAGATTTAGGAATTCCTTATGTATTAGAGCCTGAAACCGTATTACTAAAAAAATATACGAGAAACACTGTAGCAGAAGTATTTATTAATATAGAAAATGATATTGAGCAAGGATTAAAACTTGTTGGAGACAATTACACTCAACCAAAGTTTCACTTTAATAAAGCAGCAGCAAAAGCTTTTGCAAGTCGCTTTTATCTTATCAAAGGAAATTGGGATAAAGTATTAGAAAACTCTAATGATTTAAGTAGCCAACCGGTTGATATGTTTAGAGATTATACAAAAATTAGCCTATTAGGTGCTCAAGAACAATTTACTACTTTTTCTCGCGCTTCGGAGAACAGTGTTTTATTAGTTTCATCCACCTCATCAGTATACAGTAGGACTTTTAAACGTAACCGTTTCGGTGTAGCAGGTGCATATAGATCTACGATCTATGGTTCTGGAACTAATTTATTTAATAAATCATGGATATATCCAGCTTTTAGTGCTAATGGATCAATAACAGCATATTTTGGAAAATTTATTGAATATTTTAAATACACTAATGCTAATGCAGGTATAGGTCTTCCGTATGTGACTAATGTATTACTAAATAATGAAGAATTATTTCTTAATAAAATTGAAGCACATATAATGAAAAATGATTTTGTTTCAGCAAATACAGAAATGGAGTATTTTCTATCTACCCGTACAGAAGGATATTCTCCTATAACAGATAAAGTAACAGAAGCTAAAGTTGTTGCTAAATATCCAGTAATAGTGGATGAATACACTCCTTTTTACAGCTTAACTCCTACTCAAGCTTCCTATATAAAAGCTGTTGCAGAGCTTAGAAGAATTGAGTTTTTACATGAAGGTTTAAGATGGTTTGATATTAAGCGTTTCAATTTACAAGTGAAACATAATACATACAACGAACCTGTTAACATTTTAGAAAAGAATGATAAGCGTAGAGCCATACAAATACCCTTATATGTAACTAACACTGGAGTTGAAAAAAATCCAAGATAATAAAAGATAGCTATGAAAATATTAAATCAATACAAAAAATTAATACTACTATCTACTGTAGTACTTTTGGGTGCTTGTTCCGGCGACGAACCGCTTAAAGAAAGTCAATTAGATTTATCGACACCACCTAAAACAGAATTAGATACTTGGATAGATACGAATTATTTAAACCCTTATAATATAAATGTTCAATACAAGTGGAACCAAAATGCGGTAGACAACAATCGTTTTTTATTTCCTCCTATACAATCTAAAGTACAGCCTGTTTTAGAGATCGTACAAAAAATATGGTTGGATAGTTATAAGAATGTAGCAGGACCAAACTTTGTGAAAAATATTGCACCAAGAGAATTTGTACTCGTAGGCGGAGTTAATTTAAATACTACTGGGACGATTACATTAGGACTAGCAGAAGGTGGCAAGAGAATAACATTTTTTGAAACTGATAAGGTAGATAAAAGAGATCGCGCAAACATAAAGCGTTTTTTGAGAACGATTCAGCATGAATATATCCATATTCTCAACCAAACCAAGCCTTTTGATGAAAAATCAATGGCCTTAATTACTCCGTCTGGTTACACTGCATCATGGTACAATACGACTGATGCTGTTGCGTTAACACAAGGATTTTTAACTGCTTATGCAAAATCTAATATTAATGAAGATTTTGCCGAAACAGCAGCTACCATTCTCGTTAATTCAAAAGTGGAGTATGCTAGTATTCTTGCTGGAGTTACAGATCCTACTGCTTTGGCTAGTATCAAAGCTAAAGAAGCTATAGTAGTAAAATATTATAAAGATGCATTCAACATTGATTTCTATAAACTTAGAGATGAAGCGGAAAAGAATACTAACTATGTGATTAACAATTAGCATTGGAAATGGGTGCTTTATAATATAAACTACCTATTTCTATTAGATTTATTATAAATATTTAAAAAAAAAATATGAAATTAAAAACTATAATTAATTACCTTTTGGTTGCTATTTTAGCGATTCAATTGGTCTCTTGTGATAACAAGGAGAGTTTAGACTCACCTTTTAACGCTACTCCTACAGAACGTTTAAATGCTAGAGAAAAAGAACTAGATGATTTATTGGCTTCTTCTGAATTTGGTTGGAAAGCAGCCTACTTTACTGATAATAAGCAGTTAGGAGGATATACACATTTATTCAAGTTTAAGGATGGTAAAGTTGATATGGCTTCAGATTTTGACAATAATACTTCTATTTTTTCAAGTGAATATGATGTTGTTTTAGGAAGTACGGTAAGTTTAGTATTTACTACTAAAAATAGAATTCATTTATTATCTGATTCTAATACTTATCCTGTTGAATCATTGAAAGGAAAAGGATATTTAGGTGATTTCCAATTTTTGTATTACGGACAAGAAAATGGAGAAATCATTTTTAGAACCAACCGTAGTTTTCAAGAATTGCGCTTTGTAAAAGCAACCGCCACAGACTGGACTGATTTGGCTAAAAATAGATTAATGATTCCTAATGTTGTGGGCGCTGCAACAAGAGGGTTATTCCGATTATTAGAAACTAATGATGGAACTAAAATAAATCAATATGATTTTAATTTCACGACAACAACTAGATTTGCAACTTCAAATTCTATTGAAGCAGGCTCAAACATAACCAATAATATTGGTATTGCTTACACTCCAACGGGAATTATAGTAAGTCCTGCTATTAAAGTTGGAAATCAACAGCTCTCTGTGTTTACATTTGATTCAGTTAATGGAAGTTTTAATGCAACAGGGACTGGAGGAGCTACAGCGTCAATTAGATATTCTAACAAGCCTTTAGTTATAACAGATGATTATAAAATTTTACTACCTTTAAATAGCAATCTGATTTACGGACATGATCGTAGCATTTTAGATATTGCTGCTTCAAATTCACCACTATTTATCTCAATATTTAAAACAATTGAATCGAGTATTACTGTAGGTACAAAATTGAGTAGGGTTCAGACTTGGTTTAATACTCCGAACGGTAGCTATATTGAATTCAGATTCACAAGCGCTACAGGAGCATCAAGTAGAGTTTATCACTTTTTTACATTCACTGCTGATGAATCAAAAGGAGTTATTATTTTGAATCCTTTGTCATGGAAAGCGGGTACTTCGTTTGCTAATGCTGTAACTGTCCCCGCTCCAAATTATTTAAAAGAAATGGATGATCAATTAATGAATCCTGCAGGTTTATATTTCAAAAGAGAAAAATTCACCGTAGGAGCATCAAATACTGTATTCACTTTTACAAGTGCTTCTAGTCCTTTTCGAATGACTACGTGGGCCTTCCAATAAATAAATTTGTTTGAATTAGTTAAAAAGGTTGCCCCTCAAAAGGCAGCCTTTTTTTTTGAATATAGCTCGATTAATAATTATTGTAGTGGCATCTCAGTAAGCACTAAATTAGGAAACAACTACTATATAAATACTAAAACAAACTCCACATTTCACAAAGCTTTCTTAAACCAAAAATTATAACTTTACTTTTCTTAATTTAGCATCAAATAAATTTATTATGCCAACGGACTGTATCACCTACCAAAATTCAGGATATTTCTCTTCCTTGATGAATGATTATTTAAATCAAAAAAGTAATTTACATTCTTTATACAATAGATTTCCAAAACTTGAAAATTTTGAAGATCAAATCCTTGAAAAGCAAGAAAATTTCAATAATGCTTCTCGAGAAACTTTAGTTTCAGTTTTACAGAAACAATATTCAAATGTTGATACTTCTGTTTTAACAAAGCAAAATATAGAAGTACTATCAATTAATAACACTTTTACAGTAACCACTGGCCACCAACTCAATTTATTTAGTGGTCCCTTGTATTTTTTGTACAAGATTATTTCGACGATAAATTTAACTACGGAATTAAAAGAAAAATATCCCAGAAATAACTTTGTTCCCATTTACTGGATGGCGACAGAAGATCATGATTTTGAAGAAATTAACTATTTCAACTTCAAAGGAAAAAAATTCAGATGGAATACAGAAAGTACTGGTCCCGTAGGTCGATTAGCAACTAAAGGATTAGAAGATTTTTTTGAGGTATTTGCACTCGAATTAGGTTCCAGTATAAATGCGCAAGCAATCAAAAAAATGTTCAAAGAAGCCTATATCGAACATGATAATTTAGCAGATGCTACTAGACATTTAGCAAATACATTATTTGGAGGTTATGGCCTTGTAATTATAGACGCAGACAACGCCGACTTGAAACGGGCTTTTATTCCTTTTGCAAAAGAAGAATTATTGCATCAATCTTCTCATAAATTAGTTTTAGAAACTACCGAAAAATTAAAAGACTATTCCGTTCAAGTTAATCCACGAGAAATAAACTTATTCTATATCGAAGACAATCTTAGAGAACGTATTATTTTCGATAATGAGAAATATAAAGTAAATCACACCAAAATTGAATTTTCCGAAACTGAAATATTAGACCTATTAGAAAAAAGTCCTGAAAAATTCAGTCCAAACGTGATCATGCGTCCTTTATATCAGGAAGTTATTTTACCTAACTTATGTTACATTGGTGGTGGTGGAGAAATTGCGTATTGGCTAGAATTAAAATCTTTCTTTGATGCTGCAAAAATAACTTTTCCGATATTGTTACTTAGAAACTCTGTCCTTTTAGCAACAGATAAACAAGTTAAAAAAGCAGATAAGCTAGATTTAAATTGGAGTGATCTATTTTCTAAACAACCTAATTTAATTAATAATAAAACCAAAGAATTATCAGAATTTTCAATTGACTTAACTGATTTAAAAGAACAGTTACAACAACAATTTGAAAGTCTCTACAAAATGGCTTCACATACAGATGAATCATTTCTTGGAGCAGTAAAAGCGCAAGAAGCTAAACAAAACAAAGGTCTAGAAAATCTAGAAAAACGTCTGCTTAGGGCGCAAAAAAGAAAATTGAACGATGTCTTACAACGCATCATAGATTTACAAAATGATTTGTTTCCTAATCAAAGTTTACAAGAACGACAAACCAATTTTTCTGAATTTTATTTAGAAAATGGAGAAAGTCTGATTTCGATGATTATCAAACAATTAAAACCGTTAGGAAATAATTTTGAAGTAATTACACTGTAATTTTATTTGAATTACTTAATAAAAATATCTAACATTATTAAACAAAAAAGTTTACTTTTGCACAAAATTATAAAAAACAAAAAAATGGCTACTAATAGAACTTTTACAATGATTAAGCCTGATGCTGTTGCAAACGGACACATCGGAAACATACTTGCAATGATTACTAATGCAGGTTTCAAAATCGTTTCTTTAAAATTAACTCAATTAACTATTGCTGATGCACAAGCTTTTTACGAAGTTCACGCTGCAAGACCTTTCTACGGTGAATTAGTTGAATTCATGTCAAGAGGTCCTATTGTTGCTGCTATTTTAGAAAAAGATAACGCTGTTGAAGATTTCAGAACTTTAATTGGTGCTACAAATCCTGCTGATGCTGCTGAAGGAACTATCCGTAAAGCATACGCAACTTCTATTGGAGAAAATGCAGTTCACGGTTCTGATAGCGATGAAAATGCAGCTATCGAAGGTGCTTTTCATTTTGCTGGAAGAGAGCAATTCTAGAGTATAGATTGTTGATTAACGATCTTTGATTTCAGATTTGAAAATCTTTATACAAAAAATTCCCGTTTCTTAAAGAAACGGGAATTTTTTGTATTTACTAAAATCTGAAATCAAAGATCTGCATTCTAAAATCAAAAATCTTTATCTTAACATCACATCCTTTACCACGTCTCTTCTTAATTCCTCATTAATCATGGCAACAATTTTAGATTTACCATGGCTTAATTCCTCCCTTAGTACTGACGATGTTAATTCTACGTATAATGTCGAACCTTTTAGAACTACATTGTTTGTATAACTATTCACACCATTTCCCATCAAATTTTTCCAAGCCTCTTTTACATCGATTTGATCCATTCCTGGTTGCAGTTTATTAACTTGGATAATTTGTTTCAAAACATCCCCAATCGTACTTTGATTATTTAGTCGTTTTGCCATCGCCTAGTAAATTAATTGATGTTGCTTTCTTATAATGGTATTCCTTGT
>CBDUEE010000027.1:0-18352 GCA_965366105.1 uncultured Flavobacterium sp.
ACTTTAGAATTCAACATTTTTTTTAATAGCAAATAAATAATGATAAAGACTGATTTAATAAGTAAAACGATTTCTTTTGTAAAAGCAAAACTAGTAAATGCCGAAGGCGGGCACGACTGGTTTCATATAGAAAGAGTATATAGAAATGCTATTTTGATTTCAAAAAATGAAGTTTGTAATACTATTGTTGTTCAACTGGGCGCTTTGCTTCACGATATCGCCGATAGTAAATTTCACGACGGAGACGAAACAGTTGGTCCAAAAATAGCTCGCGAATTTCTTGAGTCGGAAGAAGTGGATGAAGAAACCATAACACACGTGATCCATATTATCGAAAATATCTCGTATAAAGGAGGCAATTTCGAAAAACAATTTTCTTCTAAAGAATTAGATATTGTTCAAGATGCAGATCGATTAGACGCTATTGGTGCTATCGGGATCGCTCGAATGTTCAATTATGGCGGATTTAAAAATAGAGTGATCTACGATCCTAAAATCGCTCCAAAAACAAAGATGACAAAGGAAGAGTACAAAAAGAGTGATTCGCCTACAATTAATCATTTCTATGAAAAGCTATTTCTATTGAAAGATAAAATGAATACCGTAACTGGTAAAGAAATTGCCAAAGAAAGACACCGTTACATGGAAGGATTTCTATCTGAGTTTTATGCAGAATGGGAAGGAGAGAAGTAGGATTTTAGATCGGGGATTGCTGATTTTAAAATCAAAAATCAGCAATCGTTAATCAAGAATCTTAAATCTGAATCCCTTTTTCCTTCATTTCAAGAATTACATCTGAAGCGTTTTTAAAAGTTGGCGCTTGTTCTACAATAGTTCCTACTCTTTTCTTATTCAGTTTAAAAGTAATGTCATTTTCGGTTGTAAATAATAAAGCAGTCAAAAATGGATTATTCATGTACGGAGCCAATACCATAAAGGCCTCGTCTATCGTATGAGTTGATTCTATTTCTTCAGTTTTGTATTTTGCGGTAAGTGAAAGTGCAAATACATCATTCTCTAATAAAACAGGGCGAACATAAATATTTTTCAAGTCAGTATCACCAATTGTTTTGGCTAATGTTAGTTTAGCATAGGTTTTATTTTGAATACTTTCTTTAACTTTTACCCAAAATTGGGCAAATACAGGTTGGTAGGACATAGATTTATTTTTTATGATTTTAAGCTCCCAAATGGGAATACAAAATTAGGTTTTGTAGAGCAAAACAGGTCTATTTTGTGAAAAATTATTTTAACAGATACTTTTTCAAATTAAAAAGAGAACCATTTGGCTCTCTTTCACTATTATTTTCCTGTAAATAATGCTTTTCTTTTCTCGAGAAATGCGGTGGTTCCTTCTTTAAAATCTTCTGTTCCAAAACATTTTCCAAAGGCTTTTATTTCTGTTTCATAACCATTTTTACCTTCTTTGAAATTGGCATTTACAGCTTTTATAGCTTTGCTAATAGCGTAGGGTGAGTTTTTTATTATTTTGTTTGCAATCCCAATGCAAAATTCTAAAAGTTCTGCTTGAGGCACCACGTGATTTACAAGTCCCATTCTGTAAGCATCTTCGGCTGTTACCATTCCTGCTGTCATAATCATTTCCATAGCGCGACCTTTTCCTATTAATTGAGGCAAACGTTGTGTTCCTCCATAACCAGGAATAACACCTAGAGAAACTTCTGGTAATCCCATTTTTGCGTTATCTGAAGCTATTCTAAAATGACAAGCCATCGCTAACTCTAATCCGCCACCTAATGCGAAACCATTAACGGCTGCAATTACAGGCGTTTTTAGATTTTCGATAAAATCAAATAATTTTTCTTGTCCTTCTGCTGCTAGTTGCATACCTTCTTTGATCGAAAAATGTGCGAATTCTGAAATATCAGCACCAGCTACAAAAGCTTTTTCACCAGATCCAGTTAAAATGATTGCCTGAATTTCATTGTTTTTTTGCAAATTTTTGAATGCTTTGTGCAAGTCATTAATTGTAGCCACATTCAAAGCATTAAGTTTTGTAGGACGATTAATGGTAATGGTGGCAATATTATTTTCAGTTGTAATTAAAATGTCTTCGTAGTTCATGATGGTAATTTTAAGTGTTAATTATAGGAAGAGTAACTGTAAAAGTGGTTCCTTTTCCAAATTGAGTTTCAAAGGTAATTGTTCCTTTATAATTTTCGATTATGTTTTTTATAATTCCAAGGCCAAGACCCATTCCGCTAGTTTTAGTGGTAAATTTAGGTTCAAATATTCGAGCAATGTCTTTAGTTTGAATACCAATTCCGTTATCTGCAAAAGTGATCAATACATTATTATCTTCTTTTTTGATACGTACAACAACTGATTTTTCTTGCTGTTGGTCTGGAATAGACTGAATGGCATTTTTTGCTAAATTGGTAATGATTCGGATGAGCTGAGTTCGGTCAATTAATGAAATTATTTCTGGTGACTCACTTATAACTTCAATGTATTCTTCATTAAAAATATCCATAGCCAGCTCAACAACTTCCACAACATTCAAGGTTTCGTTTTGTTGTGCGGGCATCGAAGCAAAATTAGAGAAAGCAGAAGCAACAGCACTCATGGTGTCAATTTGTTGAATTAAAGTTTCGGAGTAGTCGTTCATTTTTTGTTTTACATTGATATCATTTGGATCAAATTTTCGTTGAAAACTCTGCACTGTTAGTCGCATTGGTGTCAGCGGATTCTTGATTTCGTGGGCTACCTGTTTTGCCATTTCTCGCCAAGCTTCTTCGCGTTCGCTTTGTGCTAGTTTTAAGGCGCTTTTCTCTAATTCATCCACCATTCCGTTGTAAGAGTTTATTAAGAGATTAATTTCTTTACTACTGGCTTCTAAAACGATTTTCTCGTTTTTTTGGTTTAAACTGGTTTCGCTTAACTTATCCGAAATAGTTTTTAGTGATTTTGTGATATAAGACGAAAGGAAATAGGCTAATGCAAAAGCCATAATAAGCATAAAAGAATATACTTGACCTAAGCGAATGAGAAAGTTTTTTAGTTCGTTTTCATAATAACCGTCATCCTCAACATAAGGCAAATTCAAGATTCCCAATGGTTTGAATTTATCATCTTTGATTTGGCTAAAAGCCGAACGAATTTTTTTGCCGTCAATGGTTTTAATGTCTACATATCTTTTTTCAATCGAAGAACGAACGAGTTTTAAAATGTATTTCGGAATGGGTGGCGCTACTTTATCGACAGAAAAGGATTCTTTCGATGATTTTAATAACTTTCCTTCCAGACTGTAAATGTTGATTTCTACGTTATGAATGTGGGCAAGCTCATGAATTTTATCTTTAAAAATAAGGTCTAAATTCCCAGTAGTTAGCGGATAAGTTGTAGTAGAAAGTATGAAGTTAATGTGTTGCTTTACAGCTTTTTCATTACGTTCCAGTCGCTCTTGATGGTATTCTTTGGCTTCATTTTTAAATTGAATAATCGAAATAGACGCCAAGATAACCGAAGCCATTAATATCAATACGATCATAGAAAGGAAAATCCTTATACGTAATGAAAATGTTGCTATTTTGAAGTTTTTGATCATAATTTTAACCACTAAGATACTAAGAAGGCACAATGTACACAAAGATTTTATAGTGGTCTTTGTGTTCTTTTTGTAAACTTACTGGTTAGACTTCTTCTCTCTAATTCTTTTATAAAATTTAAATCCTAACATAATTAAAATAGAAAAAGTAAAAATCCCCACAACCCCATAAATCCAATTAACTGCATTTTTTAAAACTACTAAAAACACCACTGCAAAAAGAATAATGGTAGCGCCTTCGTTCCACAATCGCATAAAATTTGTCGTGTATTTTACTTTGTCGTTTTGTAATTCCTTGAATATTAAATGACATTTCCAATGGTATAAATAGAGGAAAAATACAAAGCCAAGTTTTACATGCATCCAAGGCATTTGCAACCAAGACTGTCCTAAATCTGTAAAAAACAACATCCAAAAAGCAAAAACACTCGCTAAAACTGCTGATGGCCAAGTGATAATGTACCATAAGCGATAGGTCATTATCTTGTATTGTTTTTGTAAAATTTCTTTCTCGGGTGAAGGTTTGTCAGCTGCTTCGATTTGATAAACAAATAAGCGTACAATATAAAATAAACCTGCAAACCAAGTGATAACAAAGATGAGGTGTAAGGATTTAAGGTAATTATAGTATTCCATCGTTAGTTTGAATCAATTTTGTGTTTATTTCTTTTTTTAAAAAATATCCTGTCAGTATCGTTGATAACACATCCGCAATTGGGAATGCAATCCATACACCAAAAATACCTAAAAAATTTGGTAGAATTAGTACTAAAGGAATTAGGAAAAATCCTTGTTTGCTCAAAGTTAAAAGTAACGCTTTTTTTGCTTTACCAGCAGCTTGAAAATAAGCAGCACCTATCAATTGAATTGCAATAATTGGCGAAGCTGCAAAAACCCAACGCAATGCCTCGGGAGTTTGAGCAATTACTAATGCATCTGTTGTAAAAATGGCAGTAATAGGTTTGGCATAAATTAAAATGACCACAAAAATAAGTGTGGCCAAAATAGCAGCATATTTTATAGATAGCAGTACACTTTCTTTAACTCTTTCATAATTGCCTGCTCCGTAATTATAACCCGCTATGGGTAAAAACCCTTGTGTAATTCCTAGAATAGGAAATAAAGCAAACATTAACATTCTACTGATAATTCCGTAAATAGCTACAGAATGTTCGCCACCGTACGTATATAATGTATGATTCAATAGTATTGATAAAATACTCACGACCCCTTGTCTTGAAAAAGTGACAAAACTCAACTCAGATATTTCTTTGACGATAGGCATCTTAAATTTAAAATGCTTCATTTTTAGCTTTAGTTCACTTTTAAAAACAAAAAACCAAAGTACAAATAGGAAGCAACTAAAATAGGATATGGCTGTTGCCAAAGCGGCACCAAACATTCCTAAATTCAAGTATTTGATAAACAGTATATCTAATGCAATATTTACAAATGCGGGTACAATCATTGCAACCATTGCAAATTTGGCTTTCCCTTCGGCACGAATGATATTATTTCCCATCATGCAAAGTCCTAGAAAGGGAACGCTTATAATGATTGGGAAAAAGAACTCCCTAGCTGGTTTTACTATGGCTCCTTTTGCACCAAAAAGCGCTAGCATTTCATCGCTAAAAAAAAGACCAAGCACAACAAAAACGGATGACAATAACAGGGTCATCATGATTTGATTAGCAAAGGTGTTTTTAGCTTTTTCCTTCTGATTGGCACCCAATGCTCTAGAAAGTACGGATCCTCCGCCCACACCAATTGCCATTCCTAAGGAAGAAATCAAAAAGGTAATGGGCAAAACTACAGTTACCGCCGCAATGGCCAAAGATCCAATCCATTGTCCCACAAAAATAGTATCAATCAAGATATTGACCGACATGAACAAAACACCTATAGACGATGGAACCGCTTGTTTTATTAAGAGTTTTCTAATGTCTTGCGTTCCTAAATCATCGGCGGTAACAGCCATTTATGCGTTTGTTTTTTCAAGGTTATCTTTAACAGAAGTGTTTGACCAAGTTGTAATCCAATTTCCTACGGTTTTGCACCAATCATCGCCATCATTTAAACATGGAATGGCTAGAAATTCTTCACCACCGTGTGCTTTAAATTCATGATTGGCTTCCATTGCAATTTCTTCTAAAGTTTCTAAACAATCTGAGACAAAAGCAGGAGTTACAACAGCTAGTTTTTTTATTCCTTTTTCCGGCATTTTGTTTACTTCTACATCGGTATAAGGCGTGAGCCATTTGTCACCGGCTAAACGGGATTGAAAAGTTTGACTGTATTTTCCTTCTGGAATCCCTAATAGTTTAACGACTTGTTTCGTAGTTTCGTAACATTGGTGACGGTAACAAAACTCATGTGCTGGCGAAGGTGTATTACAACAAGAACCATCTATTTTACAATGTGATTTAGTAATGTCTGTCTTGCGAATGTGACGCTCCGGAATTCCGTGATAGGAAAACAACAAATGATCATAATCATAACCTTCTAAATGCCCTTTGATGAAATCAGCTAAGTTTTGTAAATAATCGGGTTTGTTATAAAAAGCCGGAACAATGGTAAATTTCATTTCTGGGAAATGCTTTTTACGCAAATCCTCTGCAAGTTCTAAAATTGTAGTTGTAGAAGCCATAGCATGTTGCGGATATAATGGAAACAGCAATACTTCATTTACTCCTTTATCATGCAATTCTTGTAAACCTGATAATAAAGATGGATTTCCATAACGCATCGCTAAGGAAACAGGAATGTTCACTAATTTTTTTACTTTTTCGTGCATTCTTTTAGAAATAACCACTAGAGGCGAACCTTCATCCCACCAAATTTTGGCGTAAGCGGCAGCTGATTTTTTAGGTCTTGTTTGAAGAATAATTCCACGAACTAATAATGCTCTTAATAAAAACGGAACGTCTATAACGTATTTGTCCATTAAAAACTCATCTAAATACGGTTTTACATCTTTTGCCGTTGGACTTTCTGGAGACCCTAAATTTACTAATAATACGCCTTTCATTGTTTTTGTTTTATTTTCTTCAAAAGTACTGTAAGAACCTTTTTAGAAGTATGATAAATGTTAGTTTTTACTTATTGTTTCATGTTTAAAACTAATAGTGTGTTAAACATTAGTATTTAAGGACATTAAATATTTTTTTGGTGTGGTTCCGTATTTCTTTTTAAAAGCTGCTATAAAATGACTTCCGGTGCTGTAGCCGATTTTTAAGCCTACTTCATTTACATTATAAGATCCGCTGTCGAGCAATTTTCGAGCAAAATCCATTTTGTAATCAAATAGAAATCCATAAACGGTATCGCCATAAATTTGTTTAAAACCCATTTTTAGTTTCTTCAAATTCAAACCAATCTCATCCGATAGTTCTTGTAATCCTGGCGGTTCAGCCATATTGGCAATTATGATTTCTTTGGCCTTCTTTATTTTTAATACATTTTCCTCATCTACTAAAAATGGACATTGTTCTGCATTAGGATCTTCAGTTCTGTTAAAATACAGACTCAATAATTCGTATCCTTTTCCTTTATAATACAAGTTTTTTATAGAAGGATTTAGGTTGTAATGAAACATCTGGTTCAAAACAATTGCCATCGACGGACTAATTTCAGTTTCGTTATAATACTTTTTTTCTTGATTTTCTTTGCTCAAAAAAGGGATATTTTCAGCATCACTAGTAAAGAGTCCATGAAACTTTTTGATAGAAACAAATATAGAAATTAACCACGTTTTTGGAGCAATTTCAACATGTAATGGTAATTCTTTCTCGGTATTATAAAACAATAATGCTTTTTCTTCTTTGAGATTTAAACTGTAATTTCCTTGATTAAAATTGTAATTAGCACTTCCCTTTAAGCTAAAATGAAATTGTATCAAACCTAATTGTATAGGACGTTGAAATACTATAACTTCATCTGTGTTATTTTGAAAACGAATTAAAATAAAATCATCGTCAATTTTTATTTCTTCTTCCATTTTTGATTTACTTATGTCAAATTAGCGGTGCCGTTTTAGTTAAACGATTCCATTATGACCTTCAAAAATAAATCTTTTTCATGGTTAAACCTTTACTTCCTTCTAAATTTATAGAATGTTTAATGTTTTGATGAATTATTTCAAAATAGCTAGCAGTTGAACATTGATTTTATTAGAGACTTTACTCTTTACCACCGATGGAATTGAAATATTAAAATCACTAGCATTCACCGAAAAATTTGAAAGTAAGCTAATTCCGGATGTTGTTTTACTAATTTTTGCAACTGCAGTAAATGGAACCGATTTTCCGTGAAGTTCTAATTTCCCGCTTACTGTAAAATCTTTAGAAGTTGAGGTTAATTTATTAGCATCAAAATTTTCTATTTTACCTTTAAAAATAGCTTTTGGAAATTTATCACTTTCAATATAGTTTTCGTTAAAATGTTCTTCCATCAAAGCCACTTTAAACCGGAAACCTTTTACTAAAGCTAAACTTGCTATTTCGCCTGTTGCTGGATTTAAAACTAAAGTAACATTGTTGTTTATTGCCTTGACCTCTTCAAAGGCTGGAACAGAAGCTTCAAAAGTTATTACGGCAGATTTACTAATTATTTTTTCTTGTGCGAAGCCAATGTATGAGGAATACAGTATAGCTATAAAAAGTATTTTTTTCATTTTTTAGTTTCTTAAGTTATTGTTCTAATAAGCCATCTTGATTCCATTTAACTATAATATCTATGGTTGCTTGAGGTAATCTTGGACCTCCTTGCGGCATTAGTAAACTGCTACCATTGTTTAATGAAATTCGATTGAGTAATCCCCTGTTTAGAACAGCATTTTTAACTTGCTCATAAGTAGCTAATGCCATTGGTGCTCCATTTCTGGGAACTGTTGCATGACAGGAAATACAATTGTTGTCAATTATAGCTTTTACATTTTGTTTGTAAGTCGCCTCTGCCATTAGGTTCGGATTATCCATTAATGTTTGCGAATTATCAGTTGTACAGGACATGAATATACTGGCCAATGATAGAACGGTTAGTACTTTTTTTGAATTCATATTGGTTGGTTTTTTAAATTATGAAAGACTCTACAACTCTTATGAATTATAAAATCAACTCTGTAGAAACACTTACGTTAAAATTGGTGTTTTAGTTTTTTTTGAAATTCTTTTTTCTAAACAAAATCCAATCCAATGTTTTTAACGTAGATGATGTGAGCTTAACTCTAAAAATACTTTTATGAACAAAAAAACAGTAATCCCGATTTCGATTGTATTGGTAGTTGCATTTTCAATCTATTATTATATCAATCGCGATCACAGAAATATAGATACTGAAAATGCAGCGTATTCCTTAGAAATTGCTGTTCTGCAACAGGAATTTGCTTTTAATGATAGTCTTGCCTTGAATAAATATCAAGATCAAACTATTGAGTTGATAGCTCAAGTAACGACAGTTGATACTGAAAATAAAGGCGTTGTTCTTGACAAAATAGTATTTGCCACTTTCAATGATAGCTTGCCTAAAGATATTTTGTTAGGGAAAGTGTATAAAGTGAAAGGCAGATTTTTAGGTTATGACGAGCTTTTGGACGAGTTTAAAATGGATCAGAGTTCTATTGTAAAAGAAAAAATCAATAATAATAACTAACAATCAATAAATCATTTCTTATGAAAAAATTCTTCTTATTCTTACTCTTATTTCCAATATTGAGTCATTCACAAAGCGATTTATTAGCTGGATTAGATACAATTGTTCCAAAGCAAAAAGTAGTGTCTGCTTTTAAAGGTCTAAAAATCGTTAATCTAGAATCTACTAAACTTGCTGCCAAAGGCGATTTGTATTTTATTGTAGCACATAGATTTGGTTCGATAAAAGATGGTTTCGAAGGTTTTTTTGGTTTGGATAATGCGAATACGCAAATAAAATTTGTTTACGGCTTGACAGATTGGCTTACAGTAAGTGCTGCTCGAAGCGAATTAGCTTATGATTTTGCTACAAAATATACTCTCTTTAACCAGATCGAAGATGGTTTTCCTGTAACGGTTGCAGGTTTTAGTAGCTTGGCGATTAATAATACACTTAAAGAAAGTCTGTATCCAAAACTTACATTTGATAATAGACTTACTTATGTAGGTCAATTAATGATTTCGAGAAAATATTCTGATAAATTATCCCTAGAGATTGCACCGACTCTTTTTCACGAAAATTTTGTTGAAAATCCTTTGCAAAACAATACCCAGTATGCAATAGGTTTTGGCGGAAGATATAAAGTATCAAAACGGTGGTCACTTAATGTTGATTATGCTGCACATTTAAATCGCGCTTCAAATTCTATTTATAAAAACCCTTTGTCTATAGGATTTGATTTAGAAACTGGTGGACATGTTTTTCAAATGCATTTCACTAGTTCGCAAGGAATTCACGAAGCGGGTTACTTAGGTCAAACCACAGGAGACTGGACTAAAGGGGATATTTTTTTTGGTTTCAACCTGCTTAGAGCTTTTTAAAAAAGCCTTTAGATTGTTTCAAATGCAATACTAATTTATTTACACTCATTCTAAATAAATGCTATTTACAATTAATTTAAAACCAAGGTTTATAAATACACGTAAATGATTTCAAAACCCAGTATTATGAAAAAAACTAATAAAATAATTAAAAAAGGACTTTTTGTCCTAGCAGGAATAGTTGTGTTATTCATTGCCATTTTGATTTTTCACATTGTTACTGCTAAGCCAGCAGTATATGATTTTCCAAATTTACAAATAAGTAGAATTGATTTTAAATCGAATATCGATTCGGTTAAAGCGAAAGAAATTTGTGCAGATTTAAGAACTATAAAAGGCTTGACATCTGATTCTATCATTGTAAAAAGAAACGTGGTAGTTTTTTTCCACAATAACAAAATCACAAATTCTCAAAAGGTTTATGATGAGCTTATGACTAAAAGACCTTATGAAGCAAACCAATTTGTATTACCTGCTGGTTTAGCTAATAAAGAAGTATGTCCTATTGATCAAAATAGTATGACTTACAAAGTATCAAAGAGTATAAATCAATTTTTTAATTAACCCCTTTAAACACAATTCTTATGAAAAATTATTCAAAAATTACACTTAGTGTACTATTCGTAGCCTCTGCGGCTTTTACTTCTTGTAGTAATGACGACGATGCTCCGGCAACACCAATGGTTAAAGCAACAATTTATGAGCGCCTTGGCGGAACGAAAATGGTTTCTGATCCAGATATGCCGGGACAAATGATCGAAGGCGGACGACTGTCTTTCCGTAAAGTAGTAAACTCTACTGTAGGACTAATTGTTGCAGATGTAAAGAGTAATGCTCCTGGAAATTTAGGCGCTCACTTTGCACCTTTATTGACAGAAGTTGGAGCTGGAAACACAACTAAACTAGCTGTTTTAGTTGACAATTTAACTGATTTCTTTTCATTCAATACCGGTGGAACAAATGCAGTAAATACGTATTCTGGTTTAAACATGGTAGCCACTCACGATCCTGCTCAAAACCCGCGTATGGGAACAAAATCTAGCGATGCTGATTTTACAAAATTTGAAGGTTATGTAGGTGCTGCGGCAGTTGCTAATGGTGTTAAATCGGATACTGAGCTATACAAAGACATTGTTGTTGTATTAGAATCTATTAGAAAACCAACGGTTCAAAAATAATATTTTGAGTTTAAAAACGCTACTCACTGTGAGTAGCGTTTTTATTTATAAAACTATTCGAAGTGAATTTTATAAAAAAACACTACATTTTATACCTCCTTTTTTCTTCAAATCAAATGATAATTGGTTTTAAATTGTTTTTTTTTCAAATGTAAATTTGCCTGCTATAAATTCTAAAATGCAAATTTTATTGTTATTTATATAGTATTAAAAAAAAGTTAAGAAAAATGTAATTTAATTAGGGATTTAAAGAACCCTAAGCGATGTTTTTTCGTATATAATATAGAAATCAATACCGATGCTATTTAGAATTATTCTACATAAATAGCTAAATAATACCTGATTTCACCCTGTTTTTAAATAAATTCTGTTTTGTAATTACGATTTTGAATCAAAATATCCCTAAGCGATACAAAAAGCACTTACAGCGTTGTTTTTATAAAATAGTTAATAATAATTTTGTAGAACTTTTTAAGAAAAGTATAATATGGAAAAATTCAACATGTCCAGAAACAGCACTTTTTATGCTTTAGGTTTAAGTTATAAAAAAGCAGATGCAACAATTAGGGGTAAATTTAGTTTAGATGCCAAAGCTCAATCTATTTTATTAATCCAAGCTGAAGCTGAAGGAATAGAATCATTGATCGTTACTTCAACTTGTAATAGAACTGAAATTTACGGTTTTGCTAATCATCCTTATGAGTTAATTAAATTACTTTGTGAAAATAGTAAAGGGTCTGTAGAAGAATTTCAAGAAGTAGCTTATATATATAAAAATCAAGAAGCTATTAATCACATGTTTCGTGTAGGGACAGGATTAGATAGTCAAATTTTAGGTGATTTTGAAATCATTAGCCAAATCAAAAATGCTTTTAATCAAAGCAAATCCAATGGTTTAATAAATACATTTATGGATCGTTTGATTAACTCTGTGATCCAGGCGAGTAAAAAAATCAAAACTGAAACTGATATTTCATCTGGGGCAACTTCTGTATCTTTTGCTTCGGTTCAATATATTTTTAAAAATGTTCAAGATATTGCTACGAAAAATATTTTGCTTTTTGGTACAGGAAAAATAGGAAGAAATACTTGTGAGAATTTAGTAAAACATACTAAACATGAACAAATTACTCTAATAAATAGAACCAAAGATAAAGCAGAGAAATTAGCTAAAAAATTGAACGTGATCGTAAAAGATTATGCCGATTTACAACTTGAACTACAAAAAGCAGATGTGGTAGTTGTAGCCACTGGCGCACAAAATCCTACAATAGATAAAACAATTTTAAATCTAAAAAAACCTTTATTAATTTTAGATTTGTCTATTCCTAAAAATGTCAACGAGAATGTGAAAGATATTGAGGGTGTGACTTTAATTCACATGGATCAATTGGCTCAAATGACCGATGAAACTTTAGAAAATAGAAAGCAACATATTCCAAGAGCTGAAGCAATTATTGAAGAAATAAAAGAAGAATTTATTTCTTGGAACAAAAACAGAAAATTTGCTCCAACTATTCAAGCTTTAAAAGAAAAATTAAATTCTATTAAAGATGGCGAGCTAAATTTTCAAAGAAAAAAAATAGCTGATTTTCACGAAGAACAAGCCGAATTGATAAGCAATAGAATCATTCAAAAAATCACGAAACATTTTGTGAATCATCTAAAAGATGGTGAATCAATGGATGAAGGAATTGAATGGATAGAAAAAGTATTTCAGTTAGAACAAGAAAAAGTATTTAATTAAAAAATTATACCTTAAAATTTTAAAAAAATCTTCGAGACTTAGCGTCTTTGTGCCAAAAAAGAAATGGAAAAAACAATACGAATAGGAACCCGAGATAGTGAACTCGCACTTTGGCAAGCCCACACAGTTGAAAAAAAACTAAACGATTTAGGATATAAAACCGAAATTACTGCAGTAAAATCTCAGGGCGATATTCTTCTAGATAAACCTCTTTACGAATTAGGAATCACAGGAATTTTTACTAAAACATTAGACATTGCCATGATTAATGGTCAGGTCGATATTGCAGTACATTCTATGAAAGATGTTCCTACAGCATTGCCTATAGGAATTGTGCAAGCAGCAGTTTTAGAAAGAGCCAATACTCTTGATATTTTGGTTCATAAAGGCAATCTTGATTTTCTTAATGTACAAGGAACTATTGCAACGGGTAGTTTGCGTCGTCAAGCACAATGGTTTAATAGATATCCTACTCATAAAGTTGTTGATTTACGTGGAAACGTAAATACGAGAATGAAAAAATTAGAAGATAGTGATTGGAACGGGGCCGTTTTTGCAGCAGCAGGATTGGAACGACTAAATATAAAACCATCAAATTATATCAATTTAGATTGGATGATTCCGGCACCAGCTCAAGGTGCTATGGTGATTGTTGCTATGGCAAACGATGCGTTTTGTAGAGATGCAGCTGCAGAATTAAATGATATTGAAACCGAGGTATGTACCCATATAGAAAGACAGTTTTTAAAAACCCTTGAAGGTGGATGTACAGCACCAATAGGAGCTTTAGCAGTAATTCAGGAAGATGAAATAATTTTTAAAGGTGTATTATTCTCTATTGACGGAAAAGAAAAATTAGAGATAAATAAAACAGTTCCATTGGAAGAATGGAAAAAATTAGGGTTTAGTGCTGCTAAGGAAATCTTGGATAATGGAGGAATTAGTTTAATGGAAAGTATTCGCAACGATTTAAAAAAGTAATTTTATTTCAAAATGAAGAAAGAATCCTTACTCAATTATTTGTATCGCTTTTTCGATATAATTGTATTGCTTTTTATTGTATTCGACTTCGGATATGATTTTGAGGATAACTATAACACACCTCATGTTGTAGGTTTGCTTATTCTTTCGATTGGTTTGTTAGGATTTAATGCTTTTAAATACTTTAATTATACGTTCAAAAGTAATAAGAGAGTAGTTTTAATCAATATGATTTTGCTAAGTGTTCTTTTCTTTATATGTAGTGTAATTTGGTTGTTGAACAGTAACTTTTCTACTCCTTACATTTTACAAAAAATAAAACCAGTACTTGAAGGTGGTTTGATTCTTTATTTTTTATTGCGACTAATGGTTTTTGTGCGTCATATTTATGATATCTACTTTAATCCAGCTATTGTTTTTGTGGGTAGTTTTATGATTTTGGTTTTAATAGGTTCTTTTTTACTAATACTTCCAAGTGCTACCAATAGCGGAATCACCTTTACCAATGCACTTTTTACAGCAACATCTGCTGTTTGCGTAACGGGATTAACCGTAGTAGATACAGCCGTAGATTTTACTTTAGTAGGACAATCTATAATTATTGTTCTAATCCAATTAGGCGGAATTGGAATTTTGACATTCACTTCTTTTTTTGCTTTTTTTTTTAGAGGAAGCTCTTCTTTTAAGGAAGGTTTAAATACTCGAGATTTTATTGCAAATGAAGGCTTAAAAGATGTCTTTAGAGCAGCACTTAATGTGGTTATTTTTACATTGGGAGTAGAATTCGTAGGGGCCGTATTTATATATGTATCTGTTATCGATAATGTAATCATTGATAACAAGGTTTATTTTTCAGTATTTCATTCGATTTCAGCTTTTTGTAATGCTGGGTTTTCTACATTACCTGGTGGGATTTTAAATGCGACCGTTCGTTTTAATTATTACTTGCAGTGGATTTTGATGTTAATGATTATTCTAGGCGGTTTAGGTCACAACATCGTTTTCAATTTTTTTCATTATATAAAAACTTACATTTTTGAATTGTTTGATAAAAAGATCATTCACAAAAAAGTTAGAATTATTACATTAAATACTAGAATTGTAATTTATACCACTTTACTATTATTGATAGGTGGTTCTCTTTTTCTATTCATTTCAGAGTATAACCATACTTTATTACATCATAATACTATTTTCGGAAAAATAACAGCAGCAAGTTTTAATGCTGTTTCGCCTAGAACAGCAGGTTTCAGCGCAACAGATTATGCTGAAATGAGTGTTCCATCATTACTATTTATTATTTTTTTAATGTGGATTGGTGGTTCGCCAGCTTCAACAGCAGGTGGAATTAAAACAAGTACCTTTGCATTAGCAACATTGAATATTGTTGCCGTTGCGAGAGGAAAAAGTAGAATTCAGTTGTTTGGTAGGAGAATATCTGCCGATTCTACTTCGCGTGCTTTTGCCATTTTATCTATTTCATTAATTACGATTGGTATTTCGGTGATGGCTGTATTAATTTTTGAACCAGAAGGAACGCCAATACTAACGGTTGCTTTTGAATGTTTCTCAGCCTATAGTACTGTTGGGTCAAGTATAAATTTCACACCAACTCTTACAGAACCGAGTAAATATGTGTTGATTTTAACAATGTTCATTGGTCGTATAGGAATGCTCAACCTTATGGTGGGATTATTGCGTAGATTGAATCATCAGTTCTACGAATATCCAAGAGAAAATATATTAATTAACTAAACTTACTCAGATGAAAATAATCGTATTTGGTTTAGGAAACTTCGGGATGTCACTGGCAATTAGCTTGACGGAAACTGGAAATGAAGTAATTGGTGTTGACAAAAATATAGAAAAAGTCAATTTAGTTAAGGATAAAATTTCGCACGCCATCGCAATGGATTCTACCAATGAATTGTCGTACGAAGCATTGCCCTTAAAAGATGCCGATAAAGTGGTAGTTGCTATTGGAGAAAATGAAGGCGCAGCCATTATTACGACAGCTATTATTAAAAAATTAAGCGATGTAAAAATTATCAGCAGGGCTTTGTCACCAATTCACGATACGGTTTTAGAGGCAATGGGAATTCATAGCATTGTGCATCCAGAACAAGAATCTGCCGATAGATTAACCAAACAAATTAATTTTAAATCAACACTAGAAAATTACCAATTAGATGATAATTATACTATTTCTGAAGTAAAAGCTAAACCTGAATTTTTTGGTAAAACATTAGCTGCTTTAGATACCATTGATAAATATCGCTTAACTTTGATTACGATTATTCGAAAACGAGAAAAGAAAAATCTAATAGGGAAAAAATCGATTATAAAAGAGACGATCGGTCGCCCGTCGCCAGATACTATTATTTTAGAAAATGATATTTTAGTAGTTTATGGATACAATAAAGATATAGAAACCTACTGTTTAGGACAAGAAGAATACCAAATAAGAAGTTAATAATGATTCAGATACTATCTACAAAAATACTTTTGCCCGAGCAAAAGAAAGCTTTAATAAAGGCCAATTTCAATGTTCTTGAAATCGATTTTATTAAAACCCAGAGTCAGCCCTTTCAGTTAAGTGAGATTAACGATAATTTAATTTTCACTAGTCAAAATGCGGTTCAAAGTTTCTTATTGGATCCAAAATCAGCGGATTTAAAATCAAAGAATGTCTTTTGCGTGGGATTAAAGACAAAAATTATGCTTTCTGAAAGTGGTTTCAATGTTATAGCCTATACTGGTTATGCCGAAGATCTTGCCGAAATAATCACTTTGATTTATTCAAGTGAAAGCTATACTTTTTTTAGTGGAAACTTAAGAAGAGAGACTTTGCCAAAAGCTTTGAAAGAGGCCAAAATTAAGTTTAATGAAATTCAAGTTTACGAAACTACATTAACACCCGAGAAAATAAAAACACCGGTAGAAGCCATTTTATTCTTTAGCCCTTCTGGAATTGAAAGTTATTTAAAAGAGAATACTATTAAAAATGAAACTTGTTTTTGCATTGGAACAACGACTTCCAGCGCATTAGAAGGAATTACAAAAAATGTAATTGTTGCGCCTCAACCCACAATTGAAGATGTGATCGAAGAAGTAATTGCAGAATATAGATAAATTTTGTTCGTAAGATTTACTTAGGAACAACACAAAATAATGAAAACGCTTTAAGACAATAAAATTATGATTAAGAACGACCTATTTTTAAGAGCACTAAAAGGAGAAACAGTACAACGTCCGCCAGTTTGGATGATGCGCCAGGCAGGAAGGTATTTGCCAGAATTTATTGCACTGCGTGATAAATACGATTTCTTTACTCGTTGTAGAACTCCAGAAATCGCTGCCGAAATTACCGTGCAACCTATTCGTAGAATAGCTCCAGATGCTGCTATTTTATTTTCTGATATTTTGGTTGTGCCACAAGCAATGGGACTTGAAGTGATTATGAAAGAAAATTTTGGTCCGTTTGTACCAAATCCAATTCGTACGATTCAAGATGTAGAGCGCGTAATCGTTCCGGATATTCAAGAAACGTTAGGTTATGTGATGGACGCTATCAAATTGACTAAGGAAATGTTGAATGATGAGGTGCCATTAATTGGTTTTGCAGGTTCACCGTGGACTATTATGTGTTATGCGGTTGAAGGACAAGGTTCTAAAAGTTTTGATAAAGCAAAAGGATTTTGTTTCCAATATCCAGAAGCAGCGCATGTTTTATTACAAAAAATCACCGATACCACTATTTTATACCTAAAAGAAAAAGTAAAAGCGGGAGTAAATGCCGTTCAAGTTTTTGACTCTTGGGGTGGAATGTTGTCACCAGTTGACTATCAAGAATTTTCTTGGAAATACATCAATCAAATCGTTGAGGCTCTAGCTGATGACGCACCCGTGATTGTTTTCGGAAAAGGATGTTGGTTCGCTCTTGGCGAAATGGGAAAAAGTAGAGCTTCTGCATTAGGAGTAGACTGGACTTGTTCTCCTACTAATGCAAGATATTTATCAGGTGGAAAAATCACATTACAAGGAAATTTTGATCCATCACGATTATTGTCTCCAATTCCAGTGATCAAGAAAATGGTACACGAAATGATTGACGAATTCGGTAAAGATAAATATATCGTGAACTTAGGTCACGGAATTTTACCAAATATCCCTGTAGATCATGCAAAAGCGTTTATCGATGCAGTAAAAGAATACAACCAGTAAATCCATTTATCCTGCAAGGTTTTTTTAAACCTTGTAGGTATATTTGAATACTATTATTTATAAATCATACCTACAAGGTTTTGTAAACCTTGTAGGAAATTAAAAGTTGTAGTAAGTTAATTAAGTTTTCAATCCTGCAAGGTTT
>CBDUEE010000028.1:0-17490 GCA_965366105.1 uncultured Flavobacterium sp.
TAAAGGAAATACTTTAATAGGTGGTGACAGAACAATGAAAAGTGCTTGTAATTCTATTACATCTCCTGCATATTTCCAGTCTTGCATACCAGCACACCAAACCGGCGTTGTTTTTAAAATTGATTTTGCTTGCAATTCGGTTATATCAAACGGGCCAATGCTTTCAGTGCCATTGTGAAGGTAATAGGAATCCATGTACTGCTACTTATTTATTTTAACTACAAAAGTACAAAACAATTTACTTTTATTAGTCTTGAATTTTAATAGTAGCTTAGTTATAGATTTTAGAAAAAAGAGGAATCGCTAAGGTTTTGTTTTTCCATAAACACGATTAATATAATGTCCGTTTAAAAAAGAAACAGGATCAATTTGGCTTTGCAATATAATACCGCTCAATGATGACTCTAGCAAAAGTTGTGCGGCTTGTGCTAAAGGAGCGGCTGTAGTAGTTTGTATTGCTCGCAATTGATGCTTTCCTACTATTTGCGGTCTGATGTGCTTTGCAATTTCACGTCTTCTCAATAATCCAGCGGAGTCTTTTCCTTCTACGGCAGCATATAAAACAATTTGATCCTCTTCAATATGTGGAATTGTATTTTCCATTTTTTGTTGTAATTCTTGTATTATAGTCTCTCGATTTTGTATGCTCAAAAGCTGTTCTTGTACCCAAGAGTAATGACCGGGATGACGCAAAGTTTTGTAATCTAGTGAGCGAACCCTTCCTGTCAAAGCATCTGGTAAATCTGCTGCACCTCCAGAGGTGAGGTCTTCTTCATAAGTAATTCCATCTATAATGATAGTGGCTCTTTCTGACAATGGAGGTAAGGTCTTTTTTATAAAATCCCGAAGTACTATCGTATCTTTAAGATATTCAGTTGCTACGCCCACTGGACTCCAAGTAAATCCGTAATAATGTGGAGCAACTGCGTTATTGGTTAGTGCGCCTACTTTAAATTCTAGTTTATCGACTTTATCAACTTCATAATCAATACAGAATTGTTGAAAAAGTCCGTTTGCCAGTAAATCGATATAACCTGGTGCTAAGCCTGTTTGAAGTATAAAACCTGTTTTTGCATTTTTTGCTAATGCGATTATTGCAGCAGTTTCTGCAACATATTCAGTTAGATTGGCGTAATGCAGCTGGTAATCTTTTGCAAATTGTGCTATTCTAGGGGCTTGATTTCCCGGAAGACAATCGAGAATAATATTTCCTTGAACTAGGATTGACCTCATTTCATCTGTAAGGTCTTTTTCATCAAGATGAAAATCTTGGATAGTTCCAGATTTCGTTGTTCCTTCTTGAATCCAATGGGCTACTTTTTTTGCTTTTGGATGGTTTCTATCACCGATAAAAAGGGTAGGAGTTACTTCACTCCATTCCATTAATAACAAACCCACTGCTTCGGCAATTCCTCCAGCTCCAGCTATGATTATTGTGTGATGCTTTTTCATAAATTAAAGATACCCTTTTTATGGATTAAGTTCCAAATTTTGAAAGGTTGTTTGTAGATTCTTAATCCTTCATAAAAGATTAATAGCGTTTGAATTCGTGTGCTATTAATAAGAATAAATATATTAAAATTTAGAATACGAGTTTTAATAAATTGATTTGAGAATAATAAGGAGCAAAATCAGGATTGAGTAGGATTAAAATGAATTTAATTCATAAGTTAAATACGCAGTCGTTTTCTTGGTAGGCACTAAATGCTTTTAGGGTTAAAAAAAAATATAGTAAGTTTGTAATTATATACTTCCAAATATTTAAAAAACAATAGAAATGAGTTTAAAGGATTTATTAAACGCTAGTAATGACAACAGTCTTTCGGGACAAAAGTGGCACATGTTGAGACAATCAATAGTCAAGCGCCTATTGTCAACTGGAAACGCTACAATTGCAGAGTTAGGTTCTGAATTGCAATCTAGTGTTCCTACAGTTACCAAGGCAGTTAATGAATTACTGATTGAAGGTTATGTAGTTGATATGGGGAAGATAACCAATAGTGGTGGAAGAAGACCTTCATTATATAGTATCAATCCAACTTGTGCTTATTTTTTGGGTATTGAAGTTGGTAGAAGTAGCATGTCTATAGGATTACAAAATATAAAAAATGAATTTGTAAGTATAGAGCTTGGTACTTCTTTTGTTCTAGAAAACACACAGGAATCCCTACTGGAATTATGTAATCTAATAAATTTATTTGTAGAAGACAGCTTAGTCGATAAAAAAATGATTGTAGGAGCTTGTATCAACTTATCGGGACGTATAAATACAATGGAAGGATTTAGTTATAACTTTTTTTTTAGTGAAAACCGACCTTTAAACGAAATCATATCAGATCAATTAGGTTTGCCCGTTCGCTTAGAAAATGATACCAGAGCCATGGCTTTTGGAGAATACCGTGAAGGTGTTGTAGATGAGGAGCAAAATGTAATCTATCTTAACTACGGTTGGGGTGTGGCAATAGGAATAATAACCGAGGGTAATTTGTATTATGGAAAGTCTGGATACTCGGGAGAATTTGGTCATAGTAATATTTTTGACAACGGAATTATATGTCAATGTGGTAAAATTGGTTGTTTAGAAACGGAGATATCGGGCTGGTCTTTAGTTGATCAGTTCAATGAAGCCATTAAGCAAGGAAAACAATCTAAAATAGTACTTGATGAAAACTCAAAAAGTTTGCAACACCATACTATAATTATGGGTGCATTAAAACAGGAAGATAGCTTGTGTGTAGAATTAATTTCAAAACAAAGTGAAAAAATGGGTCGCTACTTATCTATGATTCTTAATATTTTTAATCCCGAACTACTCGTTATTGGTGGTGACTTTTCGCTATTGGGAGGTTATGTTCTTCTACCTATTCAATCGGCATTGAAAAAATATTCTCTTGGTCTAGTAAATAGAGATGTTAAACTAAAAAAATCAAGTTTAGGGGCTCGAGCAGGCGTAATTGGTTCTTGTTGCGTAGTAAAAGAAAAAATGTTAACCAATTTAATTAATTAGATTTTTATATGATTTCTGCTTGCTATTCTTTTTAAAATTGAGATAATGAAATTTTTTGTCTTTTAAAAATCCCTTATAAGATCTTAATTCATTTTTTATAATCCCTTACACAGCTTGTTTTTAGGTAGTTTTGAGTATAAAATTAGCTAGCTATAAAACAGCTCTTATTTTAATTATTAAATTATTTTAATAAATAACCTTTATTTGTTAAAATAATTTGTAAGTTTACCCCATGATAATTATTTAATGGGAAAAACGCATTTTAAAATCCTTAATAATAATTAAACTAACCATAATCAAAATAAGCTCTAATTACATAGTGAACGATTTTTTATAGCATTGATTTTCTATAGTTTAGTAAAATACGTATTATTTTAAAGACTATTGTTTAATCTACAATTGAACAACTTGAAGTAGATAAATAATAAAAGATCTGGAATATTTAGTTATTCCCTCAATATAACACATTGATTTATTAATCATAAAAAACACTAATGTTACATCTTTAGTCCACTTGTTTTTTATAGGAGAAAGATTGATCTAAAAATAAATATTCATAATACGCAGAATTTAATATTAACCAACCATTATCAAAGACTTATGAAATTTTTAATTAAAAAAAGACCGAGAAACTTTTGGCTCTGCTCACAGACACGAAAAGCTTCTAATGCAGTAACTATTATACTGACAGCTATGACAGTTCAGGTTTCAGCAGCAGAATTCCCAAATAGAATTAATTTATTAGATATTAATTCGAAAATTTTGAAAGATGGAAACAATTTCAATTTTCTTCAAAAAATTGTAAAAGGGAAAGTTATTAATGAAATGGGAGAATCTTTACCAGGAGTAAATATTCTTGCCAAAGGATCAAAAGTAACGGCTCAAACAGATTTTGATGGTAATTTTACCATTGAAGTTCCAGACAATGTAACCACATTAGTTGTTTCTTATATTGGTCTTGAAGAGCAAGAAGTTATAATTGGTAATTTACCACTTAGGATCGTTCTAAAAGAAGTAGGACAACAGATGAATGAAGTAATCGTTGTAGGTTATGGACAACAAAATAGAAAAACTCTAAGTACATCAGTATCTAAGCTAGATAAAAAAGTTTTAGAAAACGTACCTTATTCTAACGTGACTCAGGCATTGCAAGGAAATGTTACTGGATTAGTGGTGCGTACCGCATCAGGACAACCTGGTAAAGCATCTAATATTTTGGTACGTGGCGGAACATCTATTGATAATCCTTCAGGAGCAACTCCAATGTATATTGTTGATGGAGTTATTCGTACTCAAATTGATGATATTAACTCTGCTGATATAGCTTCGCTTCAAGTTTTAAAAGATGCTGCAGCTACCTCTATATATGGAGCACGTGCTTCAAACGGAGTTATTATTATTACCACATCTACTGGTAAAGCAGGTAAAACAAAAATAACCTATAATGTGTCTACTCAAAATAGTCAAGTAGGTAAAAAATACGATTTCTTAGAAGGTGGAGATTTTATTAGATTATCTCGTTTAGGAGTTCAGAATGCTGCAGATATTTTAGGAGGATCGAGACCTAATGCTCGAGATAATCAATTGATAGGTGCTACTCCTTATGGTACAAATAATAATTTACTATCAAATACTCCCTTTGCTACTTTATTAAAATCTAATTTATCACCAAGTACAATTGGAGATTTACAAGCAAAAGGCTGGCAGGAAATTATAGACCCTTTAAATGCTGCCAATACTATAATGTATAAAAGTACAAATTGGAATGATGTTTTATTTCAATCTGCAATCACTCAAAATCATAATTTAGGAATTAGTGGTGGAAGTGATAAAGGTGTTTTCGATTTAAGTTTAGGATATTTAAAAGGTGATGGTATTACTATATTTACGGGTTACCAACGTTTTACGGGTAAATTGAATGCTTCCTTAAAAGTAGCTGACAACTTTACTTTGAATGGTCGCGTATTATACTCTAAGTCAAGTAATAATCAAGTTGTAGCTAATAGTGTAGTTTTTAACCGTTATTTAGGAAATGCGCCTACTACAAAACTGTATTTAGAGGATGGAACATTAGCTCCAGGACAAAACAACATTAATGGAAATCCTTTGTACCAAATGGGTAAAGTGAAAGGAATTAATGAAAATAATAAATTACAAATGAGCGTTGATGGTGATTTAAAACTTACTAGCGACTTAACGTTCACTCCATCGCTTTCGCTTTATAACGAAAATGAAAATGACAATACTTTTCAACAAGCATTTTTAAGTGGTAGTAATGGTTTAGTAGATAATACTCGTCCTGCAACTAGATTAAGCAATCAAATTGCTCAATATCAATATGAAGGAGTATTAACTTATGTTAAAAATTTAGAAACTATTGGTGATTTTGAAGCTAAATTAGGAGCGTCAAAATTTGATAAAAGTATAAATACATTTAATGCATCTGGAAAAGGAAGCCCGTCTGATCTTGCACAATCCTTAGATTCTTCTCCAATACCAGTTTCTGTGTTTAGTAATAATACAAAATTAGTTTTGAATAGTGTTTTTGGACGTATGAATTACGATTACAAAAGCAAGTATTTTGCAACAGCCTCTTTTAGATATGATGGAGCTTCAAGTTTAGGACCGGATAATAAATATGGATTTTTCCCTGGTTTATCTGTAGGATGGAACATACAAGAAGAGAAATTTTGGTCCGTAATGCCAGAAATGGTTTCTTCATTAAAACTTCGTGGAAGTTTTGGTGTCAATGGTAACTTGGGTACTTTGGGTGATTTTCAAGCAGGTGGATTGTATTCTGGTTCTTCAAACGGATTTGCTAATAGTTACAACGGACAGTCAGCAATTATCAATTCGCAAATTGCAAACCCAGGTTTAAAATGGGAACAATCACAAACCTTTAATGCAGGTTTCGATTTAGGGTTTAACAATGACAAAATTAGATTAATTGGAGATTTTTATAATAAATTAACTTCAGATTTGTTAACGAACTTAACTCTTCCTTCCAATAGTGGGTTTTCTACAGTATTGACAAATTTAGGTGGATTGAGAAGTAAAGGTTTTGAATTAGAATTGAATGCTAATGTTTATAATCAAAACGATTTAAGAATTAATCTTGGTGCTAATATTTCTCACAATAACAATGTAATCGAGAAACTACCATTTAATGGAAATGTGAATAACCGAATTGGTGGAACTGAAATTTGGGATGCAGCAAGCGGAAGCTATAAATACGTTGGAGGATTACAAGAAGGACAAAAAATCGGTGATTTTTATGCGCACAAACAACTGTATATTCTTTCTACTCAAGCAGAAGCAGATGCGTATAACTTGACTACAAAAGATAATTATGTTTCAAAAACAAATGCAGCTGGTGGTAATGCAACTGGTAAGAAATTTGCTGGAGATGCAGTATTTGAAGATACCGATAAAAATGGTGTAATTGATAGTAGAGACAGAACTTATATGGGTAATATGTTCCCAAAATTCACAGGTGGTTTTAGTTTTAATGCCGATTACAAAGGATTTGCATTAGCGGTTAGAACAGATTATTCGCTTGGAGCAACGATTTACAACGAAGCAAGAGCACGTTTTGTAGGACAATTTCAAGGGAATTACGGATTATTAGCTGAAAGTTTACAATCTTGGCAAAAAGAAGGGGACATTACTGATGTACCGCGTTACCGTTGGGCGGATCAAACCAATCAAAATAACTTATTTAGATCTGAAGCAAGTGGCGCAGGCTACAACACAAATATGTTTCAAGGAAACAGTCGTTATTATGAAAGTGGAGATTACCTATGTTTAAGAGAAATTACAATCAGTTATACGATTCCAAAATCGATGATCGAAAGAATAAAATTGACTAATGTGCGTATTTATGTTACTGGAAGCAATTTATACTATTTTACTAATTACAAAGGGTTAAGTCCAGAAGTACAAGGTATAGATGGTGGATCTAGTCTAGGATTGAATGATGCTGGAGCAAAAGGAACGTATCCTGTGCCTAGAAACATTACTCTTGGTTTAAATATTGGTTTGTAAATTTTAATAAAAAACATCATGAAAAAGAAAATTCTTTTATACACAATACTTTTTGCAGGTTTTTCAGTTCTGAATTCTTGTCAAGATGACTTAAATTTAACCTCAGACAGCGTTATTACTTCTGCCAGTTTTTGGAAAACAGAAGATGATGCTAAAGCAGGTGTAAATGGCATGTACTTTAATTTTAGAACTCAAACACAACAAAATTATTATTTGTTGGGAGGAGCAAGAAGTTCAGAAATTACTAGTGGGGTGCAATCACCGCTAAATTTAGCAAACTACTATAACAATAACTTAACGGCTCAGAATATAGATGTAGATTGGTCGGGTTTATACACAGTAGTGCATCAAGCAAATTTAATTTTAAAATATGTACCTACTATTCAGTTTAGTCCAACGACAGTAAATGAGCAAAAGAGGTATATAGCTCAAGCTTATTCAATGCGTGCTTTAGCTTATTTTATCATGGCACGTTCTTGGGGAGGTGTACCAATTGTTACTACACCTACAGAAAACACCAATCAATCGGAATACATAATTCCTAGGAATACTATTGCTGAAGTTTTTACTTTTATAAAATCAGATATTGACCTAGCTCTTGCTAATTTTCCTGATGCCAGTAATAATAAAACGCAACTATCAGTAGCCTCTGTAAATGCATTAAAAGCAGATGTAAATTTATGGACAGCAAAACAATTGGGTGGAGGATCAACAGATTTAAATACTGCTTTGGCTGCAATAAATGCAATTCCTGCTGGACCAGCTTTGTTGCCTAATTTTAAAGATGCATTTAGTTATACCAACAAAGGAAATAATGAAGTTCTTTTTGCAGTTAGATATTCTCTAGCTGATGTTCCTTCAGCTTTATCAGACAACTGGAACTCCTTTATGTTTGTTGGACCAAGTGATTTTTCACCTTTAACTCCTGCAACTGCAACTGCAACTTTTGGAACATTAGGAAGTGGATCAGGTAATGCAGGAATTTCTAGAGCACAACCAGACATTACACGTTTTAATTTTGCTAACACAGATACTAGAAAAAATGCTACGTATTTGACATTAATGAATAGTGCTACGCCTGTTGTAACAGGATTAGTAAAATATAACGGAACAGTAGATGGGACTACGAGACGATTTGTAAGTGACATCATAATTTACCGTTGGGCAGATATTTTATTAATGAAAGCTGAAATTAAAAATGCATTAATGCAAGATCCAACTACAGAAATGAACTTGGTGATGCAAAGAGCCGATGCAACCGCATCATTTACAAGCGGTTCTCAAGCCGCAAACGATGACGCAATTTTAAGAGAGCGTTTGCATGAATTAGCATTTGAAGGAAAAGCATGGTGGGATTTAGTTCGTTTTGGTAAAACTGCGAATGTACCGTCAATGGCTGGTAAAAAGATTTTGTTTCCAATATCTCAAAACACCATTAACTTCAATCCTAAAATTACTCAGAATCCATAAATTAAAGGTTTAAAAATACTAAGCCGGAAAAACTACAAATTTCCGGCTTATTTAATACTATAAAAAAGATCGTATGAAAATTGAACACTTACAAGGACTTATAGCAGCTCCATTTACACCATTTGATAGCAATGGAAAATTAGATGTGAGTTTGATTCCCGCTTATTATTCTTTTCTAAAAAAAAACGGAGTAACAGGTGCATTTATTAATGGTTCTACAGGCGAAGGAGTTTCTACAACTTTGGCAGAAAAGAAAGCAGTTGCTCAAGCTTGGGCTGATTGTAGTAATCAAGATGCCGATTTTAAAGTGATGGCATTTTTGGCAGGAACTTGTCTTGCTGATTGTATTGAATTGGCCAAGCATGCGCAGGAAATAGGATTGTATGCTGTTTCGCTAACTGGACCTTTTTATTTTAAACCAGCTAGTGTTGAGGTTTTAGCTCAAGTATGTATTGAGGTTGGAAAAGAAGTGCCGACTATGCCCTTTTATTACTACCATATTCCCGTATTGACCGGTGTAAACTTACCGATGTTTGATTTAGTAAAAGCATTGGACGGAAAATTACCCAATTTTGCTGGAGTAAAATACACGCATGAAGATTTTATGGATTTCCAAAGTTGTATGAGTTATGAAAATGGTAAATACGATATGCTTTGGGGACGTGACGAAAACATGTTATCTGCTTTAGTTTTAGGCGCTAAAGGTGCTGTAGGAAGTACATTTAATTATGCCGCTCCTTTATATTATGATTTGATTAATGCATTCAACAACAATGATTTAGTAAAAGCACGAGTTTTACAACAAAAATCAATAAATATGATTCGCCTTTTGGGTAAATATGGCGGAATTTCAGTAGGTAAAGCCTATATGAAAGTAGTTGGTCATGATTTAGGACAATTTAGATTGCCTGTCAAAAACATGAGTGACGAACAATTTGAATCATTCAAAAAAGATGTAGCGAGTTTAAATTTTGACGAATTTAAATCAAAATAATACAATCGGCCGTTTTATTATAAAATAATAACGATGAACAAATCAATTTTTCCTTTACTTTTTATATCTGTAATTATGGCAACAACTGAAACATTTTCTCAAAAAAAGGAGGTAAGTCAAGTAAATTGGTCGACAGCTGCTCAAGTTCAAAATAACGACGGTAGTCTTTCGTTAGGCTTTGCAGGAGTCATTAATGGCATTAGCAATGACGTTCTAATTGTAACTGGTGGAGCTAATTTTCCGGATAAAATGCCATGGGAAGGAGGAAAAAAAAGGTATTCTAAAACCATACATGTGCTGCAAGAATGTAACGATAAATATACTTGGATTGCAGCAGTAAAAAGTGAATTGCCCGAAGCGATTGCGTACTCAGGATCTACCTCTACAAAACTTGGTGTAGTATATGTTGGAGGAGAAAATGAAAATGGACTTTCTAATAAATCGTATCTATTAAATTGGAATGCTGATACAAAAGAAGTTGAGACAAAATCCTTAGCCGATTTTCCTATAGCTATTGCAAACATTGCTTTAACTCACATTGATACTGTCGTTTATGCAGTTGGTGGGGATGAAGCAGGACAATCTTCTGATCTATTTGCAAGTCTTGATTTGAATGAAGTTAATCCACAATGGAAATTGTTACCAAGTTTACCTTTGGCCTTAGCCAATTCAGTTGTAATTGCCCAAAAAGGAAAAACTGGAATTAATATTTATGTTGTAGGTGGAAGAACCAAAACAACTTGTGGAATAAGTGACCTACACAGTACTACTTTTGTTTTTGATGTAAAAAAACAAACTTGGCAAACCGTTGCAACAGTATCTGATGGAAAAAATACCACAAATTTTTCAGCAGGAGCAGGTGTTGCTGTAGGGTCGCATTCTATTGTAATTCTAGGCGGAGACAATGGTGTTATTTTTCACCAAATCGAAACCTTTTTGTCCCAAATTGCTCAAGAAGAATCTCCGGAAAAGAAAGCTGATCTTATTTCCAAAAAAAATAAATTAGTAACAAATCATCCAGGATTTTATAACGGTATTTTATTGTATGATACGCTTATAGACAAATGGTCTAAAATAGGCGAATTGCCATTTTTACCTCATGTTACTTCACCTGCGGTATTGTGGAATAAAAAAATAATACTATCAAATGGGGAAATTAAACCTGGTATTCGTACACCTAATGTAATGTTAGGAATAATCAAGAAATAATACATTTAAAATGCTTTTTTCTTTGCCAGCATAGCAGATGAAAACTAGAAAAAAATAAACCTCAATATGAAAGAATCAAAATACTATCCTTGGGTTGTCGTGGCATTGCTATGGGTTGTCGCTTTACTAAACTATATGGACAGACAAATGTTAGCCACTATGCGTCCTTCCATGGAAACTGATATTCCAGAGTTGTTGTCTGGTGAAAATTTTGGTCGTTTGATGGCAATATTCCTTTGGATATATGCTTTAATGAGTCCAGTTTCGGGAATTATCGCTGATAAAATGAATAGAAAATGGTTAATTGTAGGTAGCCTTTTTGTTTGGTCAGCAGTAACTTATACCATGGGATTGGCTACAACTTACAATCAATTGTATTGGTTAAGAGCACTTATGGGAGTTAGTGAAGCCTTATACATTCCTGCTGGATTATCACTTATTGCTGATTATCACCAAAAAAAGACAAGATCACTGGCCATCGGAATTCACATGACTGGCTTGTATATGGGTTCGGCAATAGGAGGTTTTGGTGCTACAATAGCTGCTTCCTTTTCTTGGCATACTACTTTTCATTATTTTGGTTTAGTCGGAATCATCTATTCTATAATTTTAGTTTTTTTATTAAAGGAATTTAAAAATACAGAAGTAGCAATTAAAAATACAGTTAGTTCTCCAAAAAAGGAGAAAGAATCAGTACTTAAGGGTCTAAGTATCTTATTTACCAATATGTCATTTTGGGTGATCTTATTTTATTTTGCAATTCCGAGTTTGCCAGGTTGGGCTACCAAAAATTGGCTTCCTACTTTATTTTCTCAGAATCTAAATATTCCTATGGAACAGGCGGGTCCATTAGCGACAATTACTATTTCGGTATCGGCATTTATTGGCGTTATTTTTGGCGGTATTTTATCAGATAAATGGGTTCAAAAAAATATAAAAGGTCGCGTGTACACTAGTGCAATTGGTATTGCCTTAACTATTCCTGCCTTACTACTCATTGGTTTTGGACATTCTTTGTTTAATGTAGTAGGAGCGGCACTTTGTTTTGGTATTGGTTATGGTATGTTTGATGCTAATAATATGCCTATTCTTTGCCAATTTGTATCTTCAAAATATAGAGCTACGGCCTATGGAGTTTTAAACATGACTGGAGTTGGTTGCGGTGCGTTAGTCACTTCGCTATTGGGCAAATATTCAGATAGCGGAACTTTGGGTAATGGATTTGCTTTGATGGCAGGCATTGTCTTAATCGCTTTAATAGTTCAAATTACTTTTCTACGTCCAAAAGTAAATGATTTTGTAGATGCTTAATAGTTGGTTTTAAAATCAAATATTTAGAATAAATCCTGTAATTATATTTCATTATTATATTTTTTTGGTTATATCTATCTGTTGAGGTGAAGTGTATTTATCACCTCAGCATATAGGTTTTAAGTCTTTAAAAAAAAATAGATATGCCTTATTGTTTCGACAACGTAAAAAAATAAATTAAGAAGATGGGTTTTTTAACAATCCAACTAGAAATACTTTTAAAAAGATGAATTATTCAACGAAAGATCTACAAGATTTAAAAGATTTTTATCAAAATCAATTACTAAATGACACGGTTCCATTTTGGTTTCCACGTTCCATTGACACGGAATATGGGGGTTATTTATTAATGCGAGATCAAGACGGAAGTTTAATAGACGATGATAAAGCAGTATGGATTCAAGGTCGTGCCGCTTGGCTTTTATCTACGCTTTACAATACGATTGAACCTAAACAGGAATGGTTAGAAGGTGCTAAGTCAGGAATTGATTTTTTAAACAATCATTGTTTTGATACAGACGGTCAAATGTTTTTTCACGTAACGCGTGAAGGGCAACCAATACGTAAACGCCGGTACTATTTTTCAGAAACGTTTGCAGTCATCGCTATGGCTTCGTATGCAAAAGCAAGTGGAGACGAAGCTGCGGCCGAAAAAGCACGTTATTTATTTGGGAAATGTATCGAATATTCAAGCACGCCGGGATTATTAGAGCCTAAGTTTACATCAACTCGTCCGAGTAAAGGTATTGGAGTGCCAATGATTATGATGAATACCGCACAGCAATTGAGAGAAACTATTGGAGATCCTCGTTGTGACGCATACATTGACAAATGGATCAATGAAATTGAGAGCGATTTTGTAAAAGATGACATCAAATGTGTCATGGAACAAGTAGCACCAAATGGTTCTATTATAGACCACATTGATGGTCGCACTTTAAATCCTGGACATGCGATTGAAGGAGCTTGGTTTATTTTGCATGAAGCAAAATATAGAAATAATGATTCACGATTAATAAAGTTAGGCTGTAAAATGCTGGATTATATGTGGGAACGCGGTTGGGACAAAGAGCATGGTGGGATTTTATATTTTCGGGATGTCTATGACAAACCCGTTCAAGAATATTGGCAAGACATGAAGTTTTGGTGGCCACACAATGAAGTAATTATTGCCACGCTTTTGGCTTATACTATGACTGGTGATGAAAAATACGGTAATTGGCATAAGCTGGTTCATGATTATGCATACAGTAAATTTCACGATGCAGCAAACGGAGAATGGTTTGGCTACCTTCATAAAGACGGAACTATTGCCCAAACCGCTAAAGGAAATATGTTCAAAGGTCCTTTTCATTTGCCAAGACAAGAATGGTATTGCTTGCAATTGCTCAAAGAACATTTGAATAAATAATTTATAACTTTGTTTGTGTTTTTACGATCACCAATTGATTTAATTTCATTAACAAAAAACACACACTAACATTAATTTAGTATTGTCATGAGAAAAATTTTCACATCGCTATTATTAATTACGATAATGGGAATTTCAGCTCAGAAAAAGACTTACGAAATAGCATAAGTAGTAATTAGTTAGGAGAGTTTACATACAAAATCTATGGTTGAAGCAGATACTTATTTCCGAATTCCAGCAACTGTAAACACTCCTAATAGTGCTCTTATTGTAACTAATAAAATGAAATAATTAGTTTTAATTCTTCAAAAATTTTAAATTTTTGAAGAATTTTCTTTTTAAAAAGTTAGGTAACTATTATTGATTGCTCATAATTTTTTTAAATTATGATGTGCATCTAAAATAAAAATGTTCTTTTTATTTAGTTATTATTAGATCAATTTTGAAGATATAGAATTTATAATTTTTTTTAAAAAAATATCCTAAATTAACGTTTTTCGGTTGTATTATTTTAATTTTGGAAAAAATAAGGCATTCTTTTCTAAGTGCTTTTATCATTATTTATACAAACGATCAAATATAAAATAACTATCGTTTTTAAACTCCTTTTCTAAATCATAAAATGAAACAAGTTACACTTAGCAATCAAATCTTATATTTATTAAGCATATCCGCTGGTTTAGTAGTCGCAAATCTGTATTATAATCAACCATTATTGCATCAAATCGCAGTTAGTTTCAAGGTTTCAGAAGCAGAGGTCAGTAATGTCGCTTTATTTACTCAATTGGGTTATGCTTTAGGTTTATTATTTATTATTCCATTAGGAGATAAGGTTTCTAACAAGAAAATATTGCGATTGGATTTTCTAATTATGGTTATTTCTTTGATAGCAGCAGGGCTTTCTACTTCTCTTTTTATTCTAATTGTAAGTAGTTTTTTTGTTGGCTTTACATCAGCAATTCCTCAATTATTTGTTCCAATGGCGGCACAACTTTCTGATGATAAAAATAGAGGTAGAGCTATTGGAATTGTGATGAGTGGTTTGTTAATTGGAATTTTGGGGAGTCGCGTAATTAGCGGCTTTGTAGGAGAGCAGTTTGGATGGCGAGTGATGTTCTATGCAGCAGCAGTAATGATGGTTTTGTTGTATGTACTTTTAAAATATAAATTACCTACAATTGCACCAGTGTTTAAAGGAAGTTATGCTAGTTTAATGAAATCTTTGTATCATTATTTTAAAACCGATGGTTCCTTGCGATTGGCCACGCTCAGAGGAGGATTAGCTTTTGCAGGATTAAGTGCTTTCTGGACTACGTTGGTTTTTTTGATGCAAGATTCTTTTGGTTACGGAAGTGCTATTACAGGAGCTTTTGGGATATTAGGAATTGTTGGTGCATTGGGAGCTACCGTAGTTGGTAAAATAAGTAGTAACATTAGTAACAATTCGGTTATTTTAGTTGGCACGCTCTTATTAATAGTTTCCTGGGTTATTTTGTTTTTTTCTGGAAATTCTCTTGTAGGACTTATGATAGGTGTTTTACTAGTTGATTTAGGTTTACAATCCTTACACATCACTAATCAGAAGATTATTTTTTCTAAAAATCCAGAAGCTAGAAACCGTGTTAATACCATTTATATGGTTGGATTTTTTATTGGTGGAGCTTTTGGAACTGTAGCAGGAGCCTTAGCTTGGGGAAATTATAAATGGATTGGTGTAGCTACATTGGGTATTATTTTATCCGTTTTAATATTGATTGTACATCTTGCATTTCGTAAAGAATAGTTATTTGTAATAATGGTTGGTTTTTTATATTAAAAAATGTTAAACGTAATTTGTTTTTAAAACTATTTTTAAAACTGTAACTATTTTATTTTAAGTACTTTAATGGTTTTATTTGTTAGAATTTGTTTCTTTTTTTTGTAAAAAAACAAGTACAAAGCGTTGCTGAAGTAGTTATTGAAAGGCTTCTAAATTTGATTTTGCTGCAAAATATACTATATTCGGACAATATTTAATATTGATTTTTTTAAATCTAAAGGATTGTTTTTAGAACTGGGATTTTTTCAGTACTATTTTAAATTTTAAAACTACATTCTTACCTTTTAGCATTAATTCTTTATGAAGTCACAAGATTTATTAATCCTTGAAAAACTTAAGGTGGGAGATTCTTCTGCTTATAAAGAATTATTTGACTTGTATTACATGCCTCTTAGCCTTTATTCTTTAAAATACTGTGATTCATTTGAATTAGCCGAAGATATAGTGCAAGATTTATTTATCAAATTTTGGGACGAAAAGATATACTTAAAATTAGATGAAGCGATTAGTCCGTATCTTTTTAAGTCTGTAAAAAATAATACTTTACAGGCCATCAAAAAACACAATAAATATTTTTTCGAAGAAATAGAAGATCAAGTAAATGTGTTGATGGATGATGAATATCTTGATTTAGAGTTTCTTGAACAAGAGAAAAATAAATTATATATAGAAATTGAAGCTTTGCCTTTACAAAGTAAAGAAGTTTTTAAAGCTATTGTATTAGAAAATTTAAAATACAAAGAAGTAGCATTAGAGCTGGGAATATCAGTAAATACAGTTAAAACGCATTACTCAAGAGCGTTAAAACAATTGCGAAGTTCATTGGATGTTATTATAATGTTACTTTTAGTTTAAAAAAAGTTTACTTTTTTGTCACCCATTTTTCATCTTTTGTTATCTATTTAATATAAGATGACAATAATGAATAATATTCCTCTAAATATTTTAGAAATTCTTTCGGTTTATCTCTCAAAAGAGATAAGCGAGATTGAATTTAGTACTTTAAAAAAATGGATAAATGAAAGCCCAGAGAATGAAAAAACATTTTCGGACTATTTACTTTTTTATAAAAAAACCAGACAAATAGTTTTTGCTGGAAATACGAATAAAGATAATGCATGGAATACAATAGTGTCTCAATTAGAGCGCCCTTTGCAATCTGTTCCAGTAATAGAAAAATCAGACTCTAAAGTTAGGTTCTTAAAAATCGCAACTGTCTTTTTTAAATATGCAGCTATTGTTCTTGTTTTATTTTCTATAGGTTATTTTTATTTTCAAAAAGACACTCTTATAAAACCCACTTTTGAAGTTCCTGTTGCTGCTGAAGCTATAACGCTACAATTAGCAAATGGTGATATCCAAATTATTAAAGAAGATGGAACAACTCAGGTTATTGATTCTCATGGTACTGTCGTGGGTACTCAAAAAGGCAATCAATTAGTATATAGTAACACTGCTGCAAAAGATACTTTAGTGTATAACACCATAAACGTACCTTATGGAAAACGTTTTGAACTTCAATTATCAGATGGTACTAATGTTCATTTGAATTCTGGAACCTCTTTAAAATATCCTGTACGATTTATAAAAGATGAAAAACGTCAAGTATTTCTTAATGGCGAAGCTTATTTTGACGTGACCAAAGATCCAAAACATCCTTTTGTTGTAGGGTCAAATGATATGAATGTTACCGTTTTAGGTACAAAGTTTAATGTAACTTCATACAAGGAAGATGCAAAAACATATACTGTTTTAGTAGAAGGTAGTGTTGCTGCTTCTAGTAAAATGATAGAAAATGAAGAACTAATTTTGAAACCGGGAAATAGAGCTTATTTTGAAAATAAACATTTAAAAACAGAACCTGTTGATATCAGAAAGTATATCGCTTGGGTTTCTGGAGAGCTTATGTTTATTGATGATTCTTTTGGAGTGATAACTAATAAATTAGAACGAAAGTACAACGTACACATTGTGAATAATTACAATGAACTTAATGATATTGTTATCACGGCAACATTTAAAGAGGAAAATATCGATCAGGTTTTAAAAACATTTCAAACCTATAAAGCTTTTAACTATACTATTAACAATAAAGTAATAACCATTAACAAACCAAAAAAAAATGCAATAAATGGATTAATATAAAATAAAAAGGAAGGTGCGTCTAGACCTTCCAAAGTCATTTTTAAAACGCATCTAATTTCAAACTGACAATAACATTAAAG
>CBDUEE010000029.1:0-17315 GCA_965366105.1 uncultured Flavobacterium sp.
TAGCAAACGCATTAAGTTATAGTTGGACTACTACAGGAACGGGATGGACAATTACTCCAGCAGCTGATGGCTTATCGGCAACTGTTGCATTTGGCGCAGCAGCAACATCTGCATATCTTACTGTATCTGCCTCTAATGGTTGTGGTAATAGTTATAGTAGTTCTGGTTTATTTATTCAGGCAAGTGACTTACCTACTAGCGCGAGTATATCAGGTACTACTTCGGTTTGCGTAGGTGCAACGTCCCCTTTGATTAAATTTACGAATCCGCAGCCTTACGGCGTTAATATCAATTACACTATTAATGGGGGAAGCAATATTCAAGTGTTTGTTGGCGCAAATTCTTTCATAAATTATATTGCTGCTCCTACAGGAACCCCAGGAACTTTTGTTTATAAATTAATAAGCGTGAGTAGTAGTGCAGGTTCCCCTAGTTGTTCTTCGGCACTAACTGGTAGCGCAACAGTGACTGTTAAGTCAATTCCTACGGTTATGACTATTAATACTATCACACATCCTAATTGTACAACAAATACGGCAAGTGTTGCTCTGAGTGGTTTACCAGAATTTGGTTCTTGGACAATAACGACAAACCCTGCAACTGTTGGTTTGACAGGAATAACAGGTTCTGGAGGTACGACTATCGTTAGAGGTTTAACAGCTGGAATAACTTATACTTTTACAGTTTCCAATGGCAGTTGTGCACCATCATCACCACCTACTACTGTTGTAATAAAGCCATTGCCTTTAGTAGCGAGATATAATGGTAGTTGGATAAATGGTCCTCCGACAATCGAACAAAGTGTCGTTTTTGAGAGTAATTATAGTTCTACAGGTGATTTAATAGCTTGCGATTGTAAAGTAAATGCTGGTATAAATGTCACCATTAAATCAGGTAATACTTTGACATTAACTAATGGATTGAATACCACAGGAGGTTCCATGATATTCGAGAGCAATGCCAGTTTAGTTCAAGATAATGATGTTGCCAATTCTGGAAATATAAGATACACAAGACTTACTAATTCACAAGTACGCAACACCGATTATACGTATTGGTCTACCCCAGTAGCACCATTAAAGTTAGCAGGAGTAGGAGGAATGTCCTATAGTCCCGCCTTTCTTATAGGAGATACATTTTATTCGTATGAAGTTCTTGCAGGTTCAGAAGACTGGAAAAGAGAATCCGCGGCAACTGATATGGTTAAAGGAATAGGATATAATATTAAAGGTCCTGGGCAAAATTCAATAGGTGCTCCAACTTTTCTAGAAGTAACCTTTACAGGTGTACCTAATAATGGATTAGTATCAATTCCTGGAGTTTTTGCAGATAAATCTTACTTATTAGGAAATCCATATCCATCGGCAATTGATGCAGATAAATTTTTGATAGATAATAAAAATGTCATAGACGGAACACTATATTTCTGGACCCACAACACAGAAGTTGGAATAGGTGTTGCTGACCCAGGTACAGGAGCTTATGCGTATTCAGGAAATGACTATGCCTCTTATAACTTGACTGGTGGAGCCGGAACGGCAGCTGCTAAAAGTGGGGGTAATCCTCCAAATGGTAAAATTGCAGCTGGACAAGGATTTATTGCCAGTAGCAAAATTGGAATTCCTCTTGGTAGTACGATTGTATTTACCAATAGTATGCGAGTTGGAGGCGAAGGAGTTTTAGGAAATAATGCTCAGTTTTTTAGAACAACTAAAACAAAAGCAAAAACGACAACTACTATAGAAAAAAATAGAGTCTGGTTGAATCTTACTAGTAAAGATGGGCTTTTCAAACAATTGCTAGTGGGCTACATAACTGGAGCTACAGATGATTTTGAAAGTAGTTATGATGGAGAAACTTACGACGGAAATGAAGCTTTAGATTTTTACAGCTTTACTCAAGATAAAAATTTAGTAATTCAAGGTAGAGCTTTACCATTTGACGAAACAGATACCGTTCCTCTGGGTTATAGAGCTCAGGATGCGGGAAGTTATACTATTGATATAGATCAAATAGACGGTAAGTTGGCTGCTCAAAACGTTTATATAGAAGACAAGTTAATGAATGTAATACATGATTTAAAAGCATCTTCTTATACATTCAACACGGGATTAGGTACTTTTAACGATCGTTTTCTATTGCGTTATACGGATATAACGTTAGGGAACAATACTTTTGATCCACTTTCAAACCAGTTGGTTGTTTCTAAAGATAAAAATGAATTAAAGATTAAATCGGCAAGTGAAACAATAAAACGAGTTACTGTTTTTGATTTACAAGGCAAAAAAGTATTTGATAAAGAGGTGCTGAATAGCAATGAGTTCCGCTCGTCAAACATTAGTTTAAGCAAGCAAATAGGAATAGTAAAAGTGACTTTAGACAATGGTCAGGTGATTTCTACAAAAGTTAGTTTCTAGGATAGTAATACTTTCTAGTTGTATTTATAAAACCCATTTTGTTTATAACAAAATGGGTTTTTTTTGGATTGAATAATTTTACTTTACGGAAATAGGGATCAAAACACTTCTTTTCGTAGCGTTTGACATCTTGTAAGCGTCTCTAATAAGTTGTTATCGATACGCTTTTATAAAAACGCGCGAACTTACAGATTATAGTTCACCCGAAACTCCCCTCTTCGCGTTTTTTAGTTTGTGTAATTTTCAAATCAAAAACAAATTTTGTTAAGCAAAAAAAATATCAAACAGTTTATTTTTAAAAAACAATCCGTGACTTACTTGAGGTTTTCGATCCCTTTTTCTTAAAGTATAGTACTCGAAAAGCAAGTTTTTAAATCATTCAAAAAATCAATAATTCAGATTAATTTTAGACCTAAATATCACTAAATGTGGGTATTGTGAAAATAGTGGATTGTATTTACTTTTATTAAAAAAAATTTAGTTGTAATACTATGGTTATTTTAATAGAATTTTAAATCCAATCTAAATTTGAAAACAAAACTACTTTTTTTCGTTATTGCATTTGGTTTATTGATCATTAATACTGCTTATGCTCAACAAGGCAAATCGGATGCTGCTTTTAATACCTATGATGGTGGATTATTTGGGGATGGTTTTGATGGTGCTGTCAGGACGCTATCTTTACAGCCTGATGGTAAATTGATTGTAGGTGGAGAATTTCTGAATTTTAATGGGATTGCAACACCTTATTTATGTCGTTTATTTCCGGATGGTTCCAAAGATCCTTCCTTTGTGTTGGGAACAGGATTCGTTGGCAATGTATATTCCTCTATACTACAACCTGATGGTAAAATTATTATTGGAGGTTCCTTTACCTCATTCAATGGGTCCGCTGCGGGTAAGTTAATTCGGTTGAATGCTGATGGTTCTCGGGACTTTACTTTTAATACTTCAATTGGAGCAAGTACGGGAATAGTTCACGCTATCGCCATGCAGACAGATGGGAGCTTAATCATTGCGGGTAGTTTTACAAAATACAACACAATTACTGTCAATAAAATTGCTAAAATTTTGCCCAATGGAAATCTGGATGTTAGTTTTTTATCTGGATCGGGCGCAAACGGAGTTGTAGATTCGGTGCAAATTCAATCTGATGGCAGAATAGTAATAGGAGGTTCTTTTACGCTATTTAACGGTGTTTATAGTAACCGAATAATTAGATTGAATGCTGATGGTACTTTGGACGATACTTTTAGTATTGGAACTGGTTTTGATGGAATTGTTAGAACGCTAGCGATTCAGCCAGATGGGAAGATTTTAGTTGGTGGTGATTTTGTAAATTATAATGGAAGCCAAGCGGGTAGAATAATTAGATTAAATCCAGACGCTAGTATCGATAGTGGTTTTGTGTCTGGTATAGGATTTAGTGATGATGGTGTTTATGCAATTAAGTTAGATTCTAATGGTCTTATTATGGTTGGAGGTTCATTTGATGGACAATATAATGGGATTAATGTTAATCGACTCATTTTATTAGATTCTAATGGTGTTTTAAAACCAAATTTTGATATTGGTTCGGGGCCCGATTCAGCAACGGTACTTGCTTTATTGCCAGAATCTGTGACTAGTTGGTATGTGGGCGGTTCTTTTTTTGTTTTTGATTCTCAAAATCAAGGAAGACTTGCAAAAATTGATGGAGAAGGAGTGCTGAATATTAGCTATTTGACAGCTGGAGTTGGTTTTGATAATTCGGTTTTGAAAGTGATTTCGTTACAGGATAAAAAAACAATGACTTTTGGAAGCTTTACTAAATTTAACGGAACAAGCATTTCAAGGATTGCTCGTTTGCAGGAAGATGGAACTGTAGATTCCTCCTTTAATCCTTCTGGAACGGGAGTAAATGAATTTGTGAAAACAGCTATTTTACAATCAGATACTAAAATTGTTATTGCCGGAAATTTTACTGCTTATAATGGTATAATGAGTAACCGAATCGCTAGAGTATTACCGGAAGGCGCTATAGATCCCACTTTTGTTACTGGAAACGGATTTAACAATCAAGTCTATGCACTCGCGCTTCAAGAAGATGGAAAAATTATTGTAGGCGGAAATTTTACAAGTTATAATGGAACTGCTGTTAATAGAATTGTTAGATTATTAGCGGATGGTTCTATCGATGCTAGTTTTAATATTGGTTTAGGAGCCGATGCGATTGTAGAAGTTCTTTTAATTCAGGCTGATGGAAAAATACTTTTAGGAGGTCGGTTTTCAACTTTTAATGGAATTTCGCATAGTAAATTGGTTCGTTTAAATACAAATGGAAGTGTAGATTCTGGATTTTCTATTGGAATGGGTTTTGATAAATACGTATTTGCAATGGCATTACAATCGGATGACAAGATTGTTATTGGAGGAACCTTTTTAAATTATGATGGCATTCCAGCAAAAAGAATGCTAAGATTGAATACGAATGGAAATATTGATCCAAGCTTTACTTCAGGATCTGGTTTTAGTAATGGTGAGGTTCGAGCAATTTTAATACAACCGGACAACCGTTTGTTGGTTGGAGGAACATTTTCGGGTACTTACAACGGAAAAGTAGTGAAGCGTATGGTACGGCTACAACCAAACGGAGTTTGTGATCCTACTTTTGTAGTGAATTTAAACAGTACTTTGTACAGTATTTGCTTTACACCAGATGCTAAAGTAATGATTGGAGGGAATTTTAACTCGGTTTCAGGAATAACAAAACATCGTGTCGCTAGGTTAAAATTGTGTATTAATAGTTCCGTTTGGAATGGAATCTCTTGGAGCAATACTGCGCCATCGCTTGGAAAAGAACTCATTTTCAATGGGGATTATAATATTACATCAACGGTTAATTCCTGTTCATGTGCCATCAATACTGGAAATACGGTTACTATTAAAGCTGGAAATACTTTAGGTTTAACATTCGATTATTCGGGATTAGGAACTTTAATTTTAGAAAATAATGCAGCACTTTATCAATCCGATGATGAAATTGTGAATACAGGAACTATAGTTCTAAAAAGAGAAACGACTCCGATTATTAAAACAGATTACACCTATTGGTCATCACCAGTTTCAAATCAAAGTTTATTGGAGGTTTCTCCAAATACGGATATGGAAATGTTTTATTCTTTTGATGCTACAACTGATTTATGGCATAGAGAAGTGCCTACAAATAGTATGGAGGTAGGTAAAGGGTATATTATTCGCGGACCTCAAGATTTTTCTACAACAATTCCAGTTAATTATGAAGCCGTTTTTATGGGTGTTCCAAATAATGGAAAGGTGTCAATTCCAATAACTTTGAGTGATACCTCAAATCTCTTAGGTAATCCGTATCCGTCAGCAATTGATGCGGATGTTTTTTTAGCTGTAAATTCAGAGGTTCTAGATGGAACTATATATTTTTGGACACACAATACACCTTTCACAAACAATGTTTATGCCTCAAATGATTATGCCGTTTATAATTTATTGGGAGGAGTTGGTACGAATAGTGCACTTAACTCAGGAGTCAATAGTACAGTGCCAAATGGTAAAATTGCTTCTGGACAAGGGTTTTTTACCACTAGTATAAAGAGTGGTGGGACGGTAGTTTTTAATAACAGTATGCGAATTAGGGAGCAGAATTCTAACTTTTTTAAATCTAATGGGATAAAAAAATCAAAATTAAACGGAATTGAAAAACACCGTTTTTGGCTTAATTTTTCGAATAGCGAAGGAGCTTTTAAACAAGCATTAATTGGTTATATTACGGATGCTACTAATGATTATGATGGTTCTTTTGATGGTGAAACTTTTGATGGAAATGATTTTGTAGATTTTTATAGCATTAGTCAAAGTAAGAAATTAGTAATTCAAGGAAGAGGGTTGCCATTTGACGATAGAGATGCTGTTTTGTTAGGATATCGTACTACTATTGCGGGAGCTTTTACAATTAGTATCGATCAACTTGATGGGTTATTTATAAATCAGTCCGTGTTTGTAGAGGATAAAGTATTGAATTTGGTACATAATATAAAAGATTCGCCTTATTCTTTTACAACTCAAATAGGGGTTTTTAATGATCGTTTTGTATTGCGATATCTTGATAAAAGTCTTGGAAGTAATGCTTTTAATAAGGTAGATAATGGTGTTATTGTTTCTAAAGATAGAAATGAATTAAAAGTAAAATCAGCATCGGAAACTATAAAACGAATTACTGCTTTTGATTTACAGGGTAGAATAGTGCTTAATAAAAAGGATGTAAATAGTAGCGAGTTTCGATCTTCAGACTTTGGTTTAAGCAAGCAAATAGCACTAATAAAAGTAACTTTGAGTAGTGGACAAGTCGTTTCTAAAAAAGTTATTTTCTAAGAGCATCGATTTATTTTTTAATGCCTTAATTTGCGAGACTTAAAGTTTTCAGTAGAAAGTAAATTTTGTTAAACTAAGAAGTTGTTATCAAGTTTTTTAGGTAACGATTTTGAAGCCAGCTTGTTTGTGTTTTAAAGTTTTGTTGTTCAACTTAAAAAATTAGTTGAACGAAGGTGATATTTAATAAAAGTGCTCCAATTATAAGTTTTGGATGCCTCTAAAAATTTGATAATTGCTTATTGAAGATGGTTTCAACATGACAAATGAAACTAAAGAAAGCAATTGAACGATTTTGCAAAATTACTTATAGTAAAATATAAATTTGATTCGTTATTTTCAACCTATAATACATAAACGTTTTAATAAAAAAAATGCTCCTAATATTTAAACTAGGAGCAAAAAAATTAATTTAGCTTTCATTTATAAGAAACTATTTAAACCGATTTACCTTTAGTAGACGCTTCTAAATTTCGTTCTATTTCATGTCCAGGTCTTGACCATTTTGGTTTTTCTCCAAGTGGCGCAAATTGTGAATCTGATGCTTCGACTGTTTGAGGTTGAGAAACTTTTGTAAATGGTTTTTGTGGATTTAATCCTAACATTTCAAACATTTTCATGTCTTCATTTACATCCGGATTTGGAGTAGTTAAAAGTTTGTCTCCAGCAAAAATTGAATTGGCACCAGCAAAGAAGCACATGGCTTGACCTTCGCGACTCATATTCATTCTTCCAGCTGAAAGTCGAACTTGAGTTTCTGGCATGATGATTCTGGTAGTGGCTACCATTCGGATCATTTCCCAAATTTCAACTGGTTTTTCTTCTTCCATCGGAGTTCCTTCAACGGCAACCAATGCATTTATTGGCACTGATTCTGGTTGCGGATTTAATGTTGAAAGTGCTACTAGCATTCCAGCTCTATCTTCGATACTTTCTCCCATTCCTATGATTCCCCCACTACAAACCGTAACATTCGTTTTACGAACATTTTCAATAGTTTGCAAACGGTCTTCAAATCCGCGTGTCGAAATTACTTCTTTATAATATTCTTCGGAAGTATCTAGGTTGTGATTGTAGGCATATAAACCAGCTTCTGCCAAACGATGTGCTTGGTTTTCAGTGATCATTCCTAATGTACAACACACTTCCATGTCTAGTTTATTGATGGTACGAACCATTTCTAGCACTTGGTCAAATTCCTCTCCGTCTTTTACATTTCTCCAAGCCGCTCCCATACATACACGGGAAGAACCAGTTGATTTTGCACGTAAAGCTTGTGCTTTTACTTGGCTTACAGACATTAATTCGTTACCTTCAATTTTAGTATGATAACGCGCTGCTTGAGGACAATATCCACAATCTTCTGGACATCCACCAGTTTTTATAGATAATAAAGTGGAAACCTGAACTACGTTGGGATCGTGATGTTCTCTATGAATAGTGGCTGCTTCAAAGAGCAGGTCCATCATAGGTTTATTATATATTGCGATAATCTCGTCTTTGGTCCAATTGTGTTTTGTAATGCTCATCGATACAATTTTATGATGTGCCAAAAGTAGTTAAATTGTTCTAAACAATCATTGTAATAGTTTCTAAAATATCAGTTCTAAGTTTTTTTAACAGTCAGAATTACGGTGCCCTACGAGAGTAATTCCTTTATTATAAGTTGTTTTTTATAAGGATTTTCCAAAATTTTATTTGATTATTAGCTTTTAAGGCAACAATTATTTCGTATTTTGAAATGTAAGATTATTTTTTTAAAATAAAACATCAAAATTATTATTTATGCGATTCAAAAGATTAAATACCATCTACATAAAAGATAGATTCGTGCGATTTGTGACAAATGATAATTGGTACATTTGTCTTATAGAACACGGGATTTAGAGTGTGTTAATCTTATGAGGTTACGCCATGCCTGTCCGATTTATAGCGAGTGTCCCAAAGAAGCATTAAAATAAAGGTAACAATTACTGCTGAACTAAATCCTTCAAACAATAGCGAAATAGAATAGGTCATTATGGATGGATCTCCTCCAAAAAGGAAAGTTTTAGATAAAGTGGCGATGTATTCTGCTCCACCTTTAAAATAACTATAAGAAATAAGCGCAATGACACTAAGAAAAACGCCTATTATTGCTGTTAAAAGTGCAGACATCCCATTGGTGCCTAATGTCTTCTTTCCTTCGATAAAATTAGATTTTAGTGTTCTATTTGTTCCATAAAATATGAACAAGACATTAAAAACGCGAAGAAGATAAATATCGGCTAAGCCCAAAAGTTCCATTACTAAGAAATAAAGTCCAATTCCCAGTACTATAATCAATCCATTTACTAATTCTTTAGGTATTTTCATGTTGCTGATTTAAGGTTACAATTACTTCACAAATAATGCATTAATCTCAAATTTACAACAAAAAGGAAATCATTCTTATAAAAAAGAAGAATGTATTGCTTATTTATAAATCATTCAAATAACTGATTGCTATTTGTTTGTCTTGTTTAAGTTGTTCTTTTAGCAAATCTACGGACTGGAATTTTTGTTCGGAGCGAATTCTTTGCAAGATAGAAACTTGAATTTTTTGGTTGTATAGATCGGCATCAAAATCAAAGTAATGAACTTCAATCGAGCGATCTTGTCCACCAACTGTTGGGTTAAACCCAATATTCATCATTCCGTAAACTGTTTTATTTTGTATATTACTTTTTACAATATATACACCATTTTGTGGAATCAGTTTGTAGTTTTCTTCAATTTTTATATTAGCAGTTGGGAAATCAATGGTTCTTCCTAGTTGTTTTCCTTGGATAACATTTCCAGTAAGGAAATAATCATAGCCCAAATATTCGTTAGCCAAAGTCATGTTTCCTTCTAATAAAGCTTCTCTGATTTTTGTAGAACTCACAGAGATTTCATTAATTTCCTGTACAGATATTTGTTCTACTTCAAAGCCATATTGCTGTCCAAATGCAGTAAGATCATCAATGTTTGCAGTACGATTTCGTCCAAATCTATGGTCGTGTCCAATGATAATTTTATGGGTATGAAAACGATCTACAAGAATAGTTTTTACAAATTCCTCAGCAGTTAATCTTGAAAATGTTTGATCAAAAGGATGAATGACTAGATTTTCAAGTCCAATTTCATCCAGTAAATCTATTTTTTCATCTATGGTGTTCAGTAATTTTATATCAGAATCTCCTTGTAAAACCATTCTGGGATGTGGAAAAAAAGTAAGAACTAAACTTTCGAATTGATCCTTATCAGCATTCTGAATAACTCTTTCCAGAATTTTTTTGTGGCCAATATGAACGCCGTCAAAAGTGCCTAATGTAATAATTGTTTTTTTTGTGGAACGGAAATCGTTTATAGAATGAAAAATCTTCAAAGCAAGTGTTTTATGATGGCGCAAATTTAAGATATACAATTGATATAACTAAAAAAGCATTGAAAACTTCAATCCTTTTTTAATTGATTACGGCATTTTTATTTTTTAATGAATTGGATTGTGGTAGTTTCAGATTGATTTTTAGATAATTTTAAAAAATACATACCTTGTGATAAACTGGAAACATTTACATGAAGGTCGTCTTCTGTTTTTATTTTTTTAGATTTTATGATTTGGCCTAAACTGTTAATAATGGTATAGGAATCTGGCGTTTCTAATTTATTTTCGGCAATGATATTTAATATGTCTGAGGTAGGATTAGGGTAAATATAAACAGAGCTTGAACTTTTTATGTCTGCTGTTGCTAATGTTCCTATTATAAAACTAGTAGATTTTTCATTGTCAAAAGTACCACCCAGTACAATGGTTTCATTTGTTGATGTTTTCAATTTATAATACCCACTTCCGTTTGTACAGCAAATACCATCCTCTTCACTATCAAAAATCGTAAAAGTATAGCAATCGTTGTTGGTAAGACTAAAAGGAATGGTTAGTGAAGTAGGAATTGATGGTGTATCAGTATAAGGGCCTCCTTGGTATACTTTTGTCCCAGCAGAATTGGTTAATTGCCAGGTTGTCTCTGATCCGTATTCGTCTAATTGTAATACAAGAGTAACGCTATTGTCAGAGTAGCTTTTTGAAATATCAAAATTTACAGTAGTACTGTTGTTATTTACATTCTGATCTGTTGTAGTATTTACAGTAACTATCGAAACACTGAAATTATGATTCCCACCAATTGTACTTAAACTATTTAAGGTAATTTCCTGAGATTGATTATTAGCAAGACTTCCTGCCCAATTATACGTTGTCATGTTTGCGTTGTCAATTCCGTAGGTGATAGTTGCTTCTGTTATTGTTGCACTTCCTTTATTTACTAAGTTAATAATAGGTGCAAATGCATTACTGCAAGAATTAAGTTTTAAGTTTACAACGGATACACTTGCATCAATTGTGTAAACAGTCCCAGGAGTAAGCGCATCCGAAGTTTTTAGAGATGTTCTTCTTGATGAGTTAGCCATAACGGTTACCATACGTGTCTTTTGATCGTTTGTAAATACGTTCATACAAAGGTCATAGGTGTAATCCATATAGTTTTGTACCATGTCTAAACCTGGTGCTGGGCATGAATCTACCCCCGATGGACAGCCATAATTTGCATACGCTGATAAAGGGGTGTCATTACAAAAATCATCCACACTACAATCTCCATCGCCCCAAATGTGTCTTAAGCCTAACCAGTGTCCTACTTCGTGCGTTGTTGTTCTTCCTTTATCAAAATCGGGTCTATAGGTTCCGCTAGAAAAGTAAGTCGAGTTTCCGAAAAATTTATATCCAATAACTACACCATCCGTATTTGCAGCTCCTGGATCAGCATCTATTCCTGAGAGTTGTGATGCACTTGGAAACTGTGCGTATCCTAAAACATCGTTTGTAGCGAACTTTACCACCCAAATATTAAGGTATTTTTCTGGATTCCATTGTGTTTGTGGCTTTATAATAGTATTAATATCAGTTAATGACCAGCTTTCTTGACCTAGATTTACACGATTTATTCCATCAGATAAAACTCCTGCTGGATCTCGTTTTGCTAGAGCAAATTCAATTTCTACATCGGCTCCTACTGGATTGCTGTTGTCTCCTGGACTGCCTGATTTTCTTCTAAAATCTTCGTTTAAGACTCTAATTTGAGAGATTACTTGACCATCTAATATGTTTTCATCTGTACCTACAACATCTCCGTTGTGAATTATATGAACTACTACTGGAATGGTTATTATAGCGTTTGTTTTAAATCCTTTAGATAAATTTTCTTTTTTCTTTTTTTCGCTAATTTTTGGAGAAATCCATCTTTCAAATTCATTAGTCGAAAGTCTGTTGGTATTTTTAGATTGCAAATATTCCTCATATTCTGTGGTGGCACATCGTATTACGGAACCACTTTTCACTAGCTTTTTTTTGCCAAATAGCTCTACTTCATGCATGGCATTGACTTGTGCAAAAGTATAATTAACCGTTAGGAACAAAGACAATATAATAAGAAAAGTAATTTTTTTCATAATTTTAACTTTCTAAAATTTAAGTAAGTTTTGATGTTTAATAGTGCGCTTCCTAAAATGAATTTTCGTGACTGGTTGAAATACGTTTTTAAAGGGTACTAGCGTCTAAAATTAGATAATTTTTCTTTTGATTGTAATTGTAAGTCTTTTATTTTCCGTTAAATGCTGTCATCGTATTCTCTAAACCAGCTGTTCCAAAGGATTTTATAATTTCAGAAGCTATTTCTAGTCGCTCTGAGAGTGCGGTTTTTTCAGTATCGTCCCAATCACCAAGAACGTAATCGACTTGTTTTCCTTTTTTGAATTCGTCGCTAATTCCAAATCGGAATCGGGTATAGTTTTGAGTGTTCAAGACTAGATTAATGTTTTTTAATCCGTTGTGACCGCCATCACTTCCTTTGGGTCTGATGCGGATACTCCCGAAGGAAAGATTCAAATCATCGGTAATCACTAGAATGTTTTCCAGTAGTATTTTTTCTTTTTCCATCCAATATTGAACTGCTTTTCCACTCAAATTCATGTAGGTATTGGGTTTAAGCAACAAGAAAGTTCTGCCTTTAAACTTGTATTCAGCTAGAGAGCCTAATTTTACGGTTTCGAAAGTAATTCCTTCTTTTCTAGCTAAAAAGTCAACTATTTTAAATCCGATATTGTGGCGTGTGTTCACGTATTCTGCACCGATGTTGCCAAGGCCAACTATTAAATATTTCTTCATAGGGGTAATGTCTGCTGTTTTTGGTGATGTAAACAGGTTTTGGATCCATTTTATCATACTGCAAAAGTAAACTTAATTCCATAATTTCTTGTAATTTCTTGCTTGTTACGCTTTGATATCGTTACAAACTTTTACAGGAGTTTTTTTCATAGGTATTTTGGAGATTTCTCATAAGGAAAAAACGATCTAAATTAGCCCCGATTGCAAGGAAAATCCTTTTTGTAAGCCTTTTGGCGAGCAAAAAGATTGTACTAAAAAGCGGGACAATTGTAGTAATGAAATTAAAAACGGCTGCTCCTAATTTCTAAAAAAAAACAAGTATGCTTAAAAACAAAAAAAGCACCAGTTTTGCAACTGATGCTTTTAAATCTGATTGAAAAAATATTATTTTTTCTTTCCTTTTACTGGAGCTTTCGCTGCTTTTGCTGCTTCTTGAGCTGCTTTCATTGCAGCACGAGAAATCTTCACTTGACAGATAACTGTGTTGTCTGGGTGCATGATTTTATAGTCTGGAGAAGCTACTTTAGTAACATATAATTTGTTACCCATATCTAGTGGAGTAATGTCAGCTTCAATAAAATCTGGAAGATTTTTAGGTAAAGCTTTTACTTTAAGTTTACGAGTATTCAAACGTAAATCTCCTCCGCCCATAACTCCTTTAGAGTTACCAACAATTTTCACAGGAACTTCCATAGTGATTTCTTTGTCATCAAATAATTGAAAGAAGTCAATGTGTAAAATCTTGTCAGACACTGGGTGAACCTGAATGTCTTGTAAAATTGCGTTAAATGATTTTCCTTTTCCAAGATCGATCTCAACTGTGTGAGCGTTTGGAGTGTAAACCAAGCTTCTGAAAGCCATAACTTCTGCTGAGAAATGAACTGCCTGATTTCCTCCGTATAATACGCAAGGAACCAATCCAGCATTACGTAGGGCTTTAGTCGCAACTTTACCCACGCTTTCTCTTTCTGATCCTTTAATTGTAATCGATTTCATTGTAAAAAAAATATAGTTAATAATTATTATTCATTTTTATTCTTCTCTTTTGGAGAAGGTTTGGGAGTTACATTATAAACTTCCCGCTAATAGAGTTGTTATGGTGTACCATGTGCATTACTTCTGCAAATAATGGCGCACAACTCAACACTCTTATTTTTTTTGATTCTTTCTTCAACGGAATAGAATCGGTAACTATTAATTCTAATAATTTAGAATTTTCTATTTTTTCGTAAGCGTCTCCTGATAAAATAGCGTGAGTACAAATTGCTCTGACGCTCAATGCTCCTTTTTCGATCATTAAATCAGCGGCTTTCGCCAAAGTGCCTCCGGTATCAATCATGTCATCTACTAAGATTACATTTTTGCCTTTTACTTCACCAATCAATTCCATGGTGTCGATAACATTAGCTTCTTTTCTTTGTTTGTAACAAATAACTACATCAGATTCTAAAAATTTAGAATAAGCGTAAGCTCTTTTAGAACCTCCCATGTCAGGAGAAGCAATAGTAAGATTGTCTAATCCTAAACTTTTTACATACGGTAAAAAGATAGTCGATGCAAAAAGATGATCTACTGGTTTCTCAAAGAAACCTTGAATTTGATCTGCATGCAAATCCATAGTCATTACTCTTGTTGCGCCTGCAGCATCTAATAAATTAGCTACTAGCTTAGCTCCAATCGGAACTCTTGGCTTGTCTTTTCGATCTTGTCTTGCCCAACCAAAATAAGGAATTACAGCGGTAATGTGTCTTGCCGATGCGCGTTTTGCAGCATCAATCATCAATAACAATTCCATTAAATTATCTGCAGATGGGAATGTTGAACAAACGATAAAAACCCTTAATCCTCTAATAGACTCCTCATAAGAAGGTTGAAATTCACCGTCGCTGTATTTTGACATGGTGATTTTCCCTAAAGGAATTCCGTACTCTTTCGCTATTTTTTCAGCTAGATAAACACTTTGTGAACAAGCAAAAATTTTAGCTTCTGGTTCTAGGTGTGACATTTAATTTGTTGTTTTGTAGTTAGTTGTGAGTTCCGTTTTTAACGAGGTGCAAATTTAGAAAATTTATTTGACTGTGAAAGGAAAATTTTAAGTATTTTTAGTTGAAGATTTAATATTATTTTTTACATTTGCACCGTGTTAAAGGAATTGATGGTTGATTTAAACACAATCACATCTTTTATTGCGTTGAAATAACTGCTGTTATTTCATGTCTGCTAAGCCCGGATGGCGGAATTGGTAGACGCGCTGGTCTCAAACACCTGTGGGAAACCGTGCCGGTTCGACTCCGGCTCCGGGTACTTAAAAGCCTCTTAATCGTTTGATTGAGAGGCTTTTTGATTTTTATCGGGGACGAAAAGGGGGACTAATAAAATAATCTTATGTTTTTTAATGTGGTTGTAATGTGTTCAAAACAATATTTACCTGTAAACATTAACTAACTGTTTGAACAAATCATTTTCACTGTCAATAGACATATATTCAGCTGTTAAACTTAAAGCAACAACTTCAATATCAGTCATTTTAGCTTTTCTTCCTACTCGAAATGTGTCATTGAAATCAACTTTCAAAGAACTTAAAACTTCTAAAACTCTAAAATAATTTTTTGTTATATTTGACATAGATATTGGTTGTTTGGCGACTTCAAGATTCTGTTTTTCAGTATCTTGACTAATATCTATTCCGTTTTATTTTCTAAAATAATTTCACCCAACGGGTTAAATCAATATATTTATGAAAGAAATCATTAAACTTAACTTCATCAAAATCTATATTTATTACTGATGGGTTATCAAATTGAAGAAAGCCATTATTGTAAATTGAAAGTCTCTTTAAATATTCAAAATTCACTTTATGATCATCTGAAAATAGAGAAACTTCTTGCTCTATTTCCTTCCTGATAAAATTATTTATTTTATCAATAGTGTATTCTAATAATTTAAAATTTAAAGGGCTTATTTTTTCAACCAACTGAATTTTTGGATTCGAAAATTTATAATAAACTTTATTGTTCGAAATCATTATTAACCCAATAGCCAAGTTCTCCTTACTCAAAGGATTATTAGCCAAGCGGATTATACTGTAAAATGATTTCATTTGGAATAATTTAAATAACTACTTGAAATAATATTGTTGTTTTATTAAGTTAAATAAAAGTAAAATAATATTTTTAAATAGGAACTATAACAAATTCTATGGGTTCATTAATAGTACCTAAAGTTGTTATGTTTGTCCTTCTTTTAAGGACTTTTCAATAAATTAAAAGGGATTAAGTTTAGCTTTTTCTTAATTCTCTGTAAATGCCTTAAAACTTGGTTTTGATACATCTATTTATGAACATAAATTACTAATAAAGAATTAATTGTATCAATCATAGTTGAATCTAAAAACTTACATAGTAATGGTTTTTGTGATCTTATTTATCTTCTTGTGTAGAAGAAATTTTTTGCTTTTTATCTCTTGTTTAATTTTTGCAAAAAAAAGCCTCCGAGTTAACGAAGGCTTTTCAAGTATTTTCTTAAAAATAGTTTTTAATTGTTAGCTATTGCATCTCTTTTCCAAGTTTTAACAGCGGCAATTTTACTGTTAGTATAATCAACTTCGTGTAAAATATCATTATTCCAAAAGAACCATTTTCCTGTTTTCTCTCCGTTTTTATATGTAGCAACAGCTATTTTTGTTCCATTTGTAGAATAGGAGGTCCATACTCCGTCCAATTTCCCGTCCTTAAAAAAACCTTCTTGCTGTACTTGACCACTATCAAAATAGTATGTTGTTTTTACTAAATCACCAATTGCTTCCAATTTGATGTTTTGCTCTTGAGCAAAAGTAATTCCTGATACAAGTAATGCGATTAATAGTATATACTTTTTCATATTAAATAGTTTTTAAATTCAGATTTCATTAACAAATCTATAAAAGATTTTACAATAAAAAAACTTTAACTTAACAATTTAGTAACATCAAGTGAAAGCTTAACATTGGAAATTTAGTTTGGTAATGAAGGTGTTAATGTTACTTCTTACACTTCGCTTCTTTTATTTACAATACAATTATAAAGCTTGTTGATCTTGAATGCATTTTATACCTATAAAAACAGTATTTAGCAAGATGAATATTTCATCTATATGGATTGTGCACTTTTATTGAGGTGTTAAGCAGTAGTAATTTAAAACAAAACACTATTTTTGCAAAAATTTTTAGCTATGTATAGAAGTCATTCCTGCGGAGAACTTACCGCCAAAAATATATCTCAAGAAGTTACACTTGCCGGTTGGGTTCAAAAATC
>CBDUEE010000030.1:0-16650 GCA_965366105.1 uncultured Flavobacterium sp.
TCTAAAATAGAATTTAAGGCTGTGTGGGATAAACAAAATCTATTTTTTTGTTTTACTGTTTTTGACACTATGATTCATATTGAAAAAAAGGATGATAGTATTCAAAGTATAGGGAATTCTGACAGAGTGGAACTTTTTTTTAGAAAAGATGCTTCACTTAATCCCTACTATTGTTTAGAAATAGATACGGCAGCCCGAATAATGGATTTTTTAGCGTATCCAAATAAGAAATTTGATTTTGAGTGGAACTGGCCACAAAGTAATATAGAAGTAAAATCATCTATAAATGAGGAGAGTTTTACTGTTGAAGGAGCCATCAGTATTTCGTCTTTAAAAATGCTTAACTTAATCAAGGATAACAAAATTGAAACTGGAATTTTTCGAGCAAAATACACCGAAGTAGAAAAATCTATTTTTGAGCCAGTTTGGATTTCTTGGGTAGATCCAGACACCGAAGAACCCAATTTTCATACCGTATCCTCTTTTGGAGTACTGCAATTAATGGAGTAAATTATTTCTATTTACTAAAGTGCATTATTGTAAAATAAAAAACACTTTTGAAAATTTGATAGTAGAAATTGCTCTCATTTATCAAGTTCTCAAAAGTGTTATAGTACGTATTATCCAGTAAGCTAAAACTTCATACAAATTTTAGACAACCAATAAAACGCTGTATCATTCTTTTTATTCTAGAATAAAACTAACAGTAACATTAGCGGTAATATTTATTTCTCCTACTGCAAGTGTTTCTCTAGTAGCACTCATATCGCTGCTTTCCATCAATTTCATCGCAGCATACATTGGTCGTGGATAATTGTTTTGTGAATTATCTGATATTGTCATAGCGCGACCCACTTTTTGACCTAAAACGGATACATAATCTTCTGCTTTTTGTTTTGCCTCTTTAATAGCAAGTTTTCTAGCTTCTGATTCGTACTGTGCCATCTTGGAAGATTGGAAAGTTACATTATCAATTCTGTTAATTCCTACATCGACTAATCCTCCCATTAATTCATCATATTTTGATAAATCTCTTAACAAAATTTCTATAGTTTGAGTAGCATTATAACTGTGTTTCTTTTTTTCATAATCATATTGTGGATTTAATGAAACACGTTGCGTTTTATAATCTGCTGGTGCCAAATTCATTTTTTTTATAAATTTTAAAACAGCATCAATCTTATCATCGTTTTGTTTCTTAACATCTTTTGCATTATTTCCTTTCGTTTCTACAGTTACTGCTATACTTGCCTCGTCCGGAACTACTTTAACTTTTCCTTCTCCAGTAACATTTATTTGAGGAACTTGCTTTACTTCTTGACCGTAGGACATAGAAATAAATAACATACTTAGTATTAGTAACGCTTTTTTCATTTTTTTTAAATTTAATTGTTTGTAATATATCCTTTTCAAAAGTTGTGCCATTATAATTTTCCCATTTTCTGCATCACAAAAAGAATAACAATAGGAATAGCTAATAATACTACCATCAACGTATGGTCTACTATTAATATTGGCTCTTTTACCAATGTGATTAAATAACCGCCTATGGCGCCACCAAAATGAGCAGTATGACCAATATTATCGTTTTTAGCCTTCATGCCATAAATAGAATACAATAAATATAATATTCCAAAAATATATGCTGGCATTGGAATAATAAAAAAGATACCCAACATCATATCAGGTTGCAATAATATAGCTGAATATAAAACTCCTGTTACTGCTCCAGACGCACCAACTGCTCGATAACCATAATTGTCTTTATGAAAAAACATCGTAAGTAAACTTCCAAAAATCAAACTTCCAAAATAGATTAAAATAAAGGAGAAGTTTCCCATATAATTAATGACAACAGGAGCAAAAAACCAAAGTGTCAACATATTAAAAATTAAATGAGTCATATCAGCGTGAAGAAAACCAGAGGATAACATTCTAATTTGTTCTCCTGAACGAATACTACCTACATGAAATTCATATTTTCTAAAAAAAGAGAGGTCATTAAAGCCTTTGTAACTAATTAAAACATTTACAACAATTATTGCTATTAAAATGGTATTCATAAAATGTGTTTATTGTGAATTGTAAAGATACTAATTCTCTAATACTCTTACAGTAAGTGCTCGCAATTAATCTAAATTTTTAGTATCTATTTTTAAAAATTTAATAATATCAAATTTCTTATTTTCGACCTAGCGTTTCCGCTTTTATGGGTTATATCCAATCTTCCTTTTCTAATATTTTATTGGTTCTCTAACTTTGTCTATTTAATTATTTATTATTCCATTGGCTATAAAAAAAACAGTAAAGCAAAATTTAGCTTTGGTATTTCCTCATCTTACTAACAAAGAAGGACTTGAAATAGAAAAAAAATACTATCATCATCTTTATAATATGTTTCTGAAAATGATCAAAACCATGACTATTTCTGCTGATTAAAGGAATATAAAAATAAAGCCAAAATCACTGTTTTACTAGTATCATATTATGCTAGTTGGAAATGGTTGCTCAAATGCTTTCCAAAAGACACGATTTAAATGTGCTTTTTGTTAAATTAAAAAGAGGTTTTTACGAAGCTACTTTTATACCTATTACAGATAATCCCAGATCCTTTCCTTATTTTAAACTAACTAGAACTTTTCTGATAGAAGTATAAAAACAAATTTTAGAAGCTCCGCAAAATTATTTATGGGCGCATAAAAGATGGAAAAATAGTAAGTAATATTTTGTATCTATCTTTAATAAATTTTCAAAAAAAAATCACTTATAAAATTTTATAAATGATTTTTTTTGTTTTAAAAACTGAACTATTATAGAGAAAACCAGCTTTTTACTAATTCATCTTCTAGAGGTTGTGCTTTTTTATTTAAAAACTCATTGGTTACTGCGTTATAATCATAATCCAAAGACCATGTTTTATAGTTTTCTGCCAATGCCTTTATTCCAGCACATACATATTCAATTTCAGCGTTAGTTGTTGTAGGATGTATAGACATTCTAATCCAACCTGGTTTTCTAATTAAATCTCCCAACGTAATTTCGTCAATTAACTTATGGGAAGTTTCCTGATCTACATGTAATAAAAAGTGACCATAGGTTCCAGCACAACTGCATCCACCACGAGTTTGAATCCCAAATTTATCATTCAATAATTTCACACCAAGATTAAAATGTAAATCTTCTACAAAAAAAGAAATTACTCCTAACCGATCCTGATGTTGTCCTGCCAGTATTTTAATATTGGAAACATGTCCTAGTTGAGAGAAAATATAATCTACAATTTCGTGTTCTCTTTTTAAGATGTTATCGATTCCCATTTGGTCTTTTAACTGAATCGCTAATGCTGTTTTTATTACTTGTAGAAAACCTGGCGTACCACCATCTTCTCTATCTTCTATATTATCAATGTATTTATGTTCGCCCCAAGGATTAGTCCAACTTACCGTTCCTCCTCCTGGATTATCTGGGACTAAGTTTTGATATAATTTTTTATTAAAAACTAAAACTCCACAAGTTCCTGGTCCGCCAAGAAATTTATGTGGCGAAAAGAAAATAGCGTCCAAATAGCTTTCAGGATCTTCAGGATGCATATCGATTTTTACATAAGGACCTGAACAAGCAAAATCAACAAAACAAAGTCCATTATGCTGGTGCATTATTTTAGCGACATCATGATATGGAGTTCTGATTCCAGTAACATTAGAGCAAGATGTTATAGAGGCGATCTTAAAAGGGCGCTCTTTGTACTTTTCTAATAATAGTTCTAAATTTTCTACACTAAACAAACCATCCTCGGAGGAAGGTATTACTTCAACATCAGCAATAGTCTCTAACCATGACGTTTGATTAGAATGGTGTTCCATGTGCGAAATAAAAACTATTGGTTTCTTTTCTGCTGGAATGGTGATGAAGTTTTTTAAATTTTCAGGTACTTTTAGACCTAAAATTCGTTGAAATTTATTGACAACTCCAGTCATTCCAGTTCCATCAGTAATCAAAACATCATCAACACTAGCATTCACGTGATGTTTAATTATATGTCTTGCTTGATGATAGGCTTTTGTCATTGCTGTTCCTGAAACTGTTGTTTCAGTATGCGTGTTGGCCACAAAAGGGCCAAATTCGTTCATTAATTTTTCTTCAATCGGACGGTATAAACGGCCACTAGCAGTCCAATCCGTATAAACGATTTGTTTCTGTCCGTAAGGAGATTCAAACTCTTGATCGATTCCGATTATGTTATTGCGAAACTGCTGAAAGTATTGTTCTAATTCTGTTGGTGCTGTTTTGGTAATCATTTTTATAGGTATAATTAAAGCCCAAAGATATTGATTTTTATGAGATAGTCATTTTCAACTTTTGTTAATATTGAAGAATTGATAATTTCTTTCGATTCAAAAGCTAGAGATGACAAAATAAGTAGTAATTTTTTGATTTATTTCTAAAACTGTTCCCCTATTTAAAAATAAATTACAAAAATATTAATACTATAAAACCCTTTCAAAAAAACTTTTGAAAGGGTTTATAATAGTAAAAATAGTGATTTTTAAATTCCAGCAATCACTTTTATTTCCTCAATAATTTTTAGTGCCAAAGCATCTGCTTTTTCTTGAGTAGCAGCTTCAGTATAAATGCGAATTATTGGTTCTGTATTTGATTTTCTTAGATGAACCCAGTTTTCGGCAAAATCAATTTTTACACCGTCAATAGTGGTTATATCTTCATCTTTATATTTATTAGTCATTGCAATTAGTATAGCATCAACATCAATTTGTGGCGTTAATTCAATTTTATTTTTGCTCATGTAATATTCAGGATACGATGCACGCAAAGCCGAAACAGTCATTTTTTTATTTGCCAAATGAGTCAAAAATAAAGCTACACCAACTAAACTATCGCGACCATAATGCAATTCAGGATAAATAATTCCGCCATTTCCTTCTCCACCAATAATAGCATTATTCTTTTTCATCAATTTCACCACATTTACTTCGCCTACAGCACTGGCTTCATAGTTTCCGTTATGCGCTTTGGTGATATCGCGTAAAGCTCGAGAGGAAGACATATTCGAAACGGTATTTCCAGGTGTTTTGCTCAGTACATAATCAGCACAAGCTACTAAAGTATATTCTTCCCCAAACATTTCTCCATCTTCACAAACAAAAGCTAAACGGTCAACGTCAGGATCAACTACAATTCCTAAATGGGCGCCTTCTTTAACAACCAATTGTGAAATATCTCCTAAATGCTCTTTTAAGGGTTCTGGATTATGAGGAAAATGTCCGTTAGGCTCACAATAAAGCTCAACCACTTCTACTCCCATCAATTTCAGTAATCTCGGAATAATAATTCCACCAGATGAATTTACACCATCAACCACTACTTTAAATTTGGCTGCTTTAATAGCATCAATATCTACCAATGGCAAGTTCAATACTTCATCAATATGAATATCCATGTAAGCATCGTTGATCATTATTTCTCCTAAATCATCCACTTCCGAAAAATCGAAAGCTTCCGCCTCAGCAATTTCAAGAATTTTCATTCCTTCGTCTCCATCTAAGAATTCGCCCTTTTCGTTTAATAATTTCAAGGCATTCCATTGCTTTGGGTTGTGCGATGCAGTAAGAATTATTCCTCCATCTGCTTTTTCTAGAGGAACCGCAACTTCAACTGTTGGTGTAGTAGAAAGACCTAAATCAATTACATCAATTCCTAAACCTATTAAAGTATTTACCACTAAATTGTGTATCATTGGTCCAGAAATACGAGCATCACGACCTACAACAACGGTTAGTTTTTCTTTACCACTATATTCCTTTAACCAAGTTCCGTAAGCAGAGGCAAATTTAACAGCATCAACTGGAGTTAAATTATCTCCTACCTTCCCACCTATTGTTCCGCGAATCCCCGATATTGATTTTATTAAAGTCATTTATTAGTGCTTAAAATATTAAAGTATACATTTCTATTATTTACAAATATAATAATTGAAGGATTACAAAAGTCATTTAGAATTTAAAAAATATGATTTAAATTCTTAATTTAGGCGAATGAATTTTCTAGCACATATTTACCTTTCAGGCGATAATGATTTAATTAAAATTGGCAATTTTATGGCCGATGGAATTCGAGGAAAACATTTTGAAAAATATCCTTTAGAGATTCAAAAAGGAATTATTCTTCATCGAGCTATAGACACTTTTACCGATGCCCATCCCATTTTTAGACAAAGCACAAAACGTCTTCATGAAAATTACCATCATTATGCTGGTGTGATTGTAGATGTTTTATACGATCATTTTTTAGCTAAAAACTGGAATAATTATCATGATGAAAAATTAGAGGATTTTGTAGCCAATTTTTATCAATCATTACATAATAATTACGGTCTTCTTTCAGAAAGAGTGGTCAAAATAATGCCCATTTTAATGGAAGAAAATTGGTTGGTTACCTATAAAACCATACCAGGAATTAAACACATTTTAACGCAAATGGACAGCAGGACTAAAAACCAGTCTAGAATGCGCTTTGCTACCCAAGAACTTTCTGAATTCTATTTCGAATTTGAAAATGAATTTACTGCGTTTTTTAAAGAATTAATACTATTTTCGAACGAAAAAATTAAAACCCTATGAATAAGATAATACTTCTTTTTGCCTTGGCTTTTTTAAGCTGTAAATCCAATGAAAAAACGGTAGAACCAACAGGTTTAGTAACTACAAAAGCAATGGTAGTTTCAGCTCGTGAAGAAGCTTCGCAAATAGGCGTTCAAATCATGAAACAAGGTGGAAATGCCTTTGATGCTATGGTCGCTACTGAACTAGCTTTGGCCGTTTCTCATCCGCAGGCAGGAAATATTGGCGGAGGTGGTTTTATGGTTTTTAGAAAAGCAAATGGAGAAACTGGCAGTATTGATTATAGAGAAAAGGCGCCAATGGCAGCCTCTAAAGATATGTTTCTAGATAAAAACGGAAATGTCATCGAAGGCAAAAGTACACAAACAGCTTTAGCATCTGGAATCCCTGGTACGATTGCGGGAATATTTGAAGTACATTCAAAATATGGTTCTTTACCAATGAGCGAAATACTAAAACCTGTAATTGCTCTTGCTGAAAGAGGTGTAATTGTTACTAAATATCAAGCACAAAGTTTAAATAACAACAGAGAAACCTTCATTAAAAGAAATGGGAAAAACAGTTTATTTTCTAAAGTGTACAAAGAAAATGACACCATAAAGTATCCCGCTTTAGCGGCAACATTTAAAAGAATTGCTTTAAACGGACGTGATGAATTTTACTCAGGAGAAACTGCTCAAAAATTAGTTGCTTTTCTAGTAAAAAAGGGCGGTAATGTAACGCTTGAAGATTTTAATAAATACCAAGCCAAATGGAGAACACCGATTACTTTTAAATACAAAAAATTAAAAATAACGTCAATGTCTCCGCCAAGTAGTGGCGGAATTTGTTTGAATCAAATCATGAAGATGATTGAGCCTTTCAATCTTTCACAAATGGGACACAATAGTCTTAAAACAATTCAGGTCATTACAGAAGCTGAACGAAGAGCCTATGCCGACAGAAATTATTATTTAGGCGATCCTGACTTTGTTAAATCCCCTGTTAAGGAATTATTGAGCCCCTCCTATTTAGAGAAAAGAATGAAAAACTTCTCCTTTAATAAGGCATCAAAATCATCTGACATTGCTCCTGGAGAAATTAAAGGATATGAAAGTAACCAAACTACCCATTATTCTATAGTAGATGCTGCTGGAAACGCAGTTTCTGCAACTACAACTTTAAATGATAATTATGGTTCTAAAATATATTGCGATGAATTAGGCTTCTTTCTAAACAATCAAATGGATGATTTCAGCGCTAAACCAGGAGTTCCAAATCTTTATGGACTAACAGGAAGTGAAGCTAACAGCATTGCTCCACAAAAAAGAATGTTGAGTTCTATGACACCAACAATCGTAGAGAAAGAAGGAAAACTATATATGGTGGTAGGAACACCAGGTGGCTCTACAATTATCACATCCGTTTTACAAACTATATTAAATGTTTATGAATTTGGTATGACCATGCAAGGTGCAGTAGATGCACCACGTTTTCATCATCAATGGCTACCTGATGTAATCACTTTTGAACCCAATTCTTTCTCTAAAGAAGTATTGGAAAATCTAAAGAAAAAATCATATTTTGTTAATGAAAAAGACAAAGAAATCATAGGACAAGTGGATGCAGTATTAGTTTTACCCAACGGCAAACTAGAAGGCGGAGCAGATAAAAGAGGTGATAATAAAGCGGTTGGTTTTTAAAATACTTTATTCTAATAAAATATTTTTTTTAGTGTCATCTCTGCTGGTTGTAAATAGCAAAATGGCATGCTAAAAACCAGTAAAAGCGTTTTTCATTGCCAGTAATTTAAAATCATTAATTAGAAAAGAAGCATTAAAAAATATTTGATGCCCTTAAAATAATAGTAGTTTTGCATTCCCTTTAAAAAATTACAATGTTCAAAAAATATATTTCCAAATTACAAATAATAATTGCAATCGCGCAGTCCCTATTATCTCCTAAACAGTTTATATTTTTGTCTGCTGTTTTAGTTGGTATTTCTTCTGCGTTAGCTGTAATTGTTTTAAAAACTTTTGCGCATTGGGTTTTTTCTTTTGCTACTTATGTGACAGGTTTTTGGAAACTAGGATTCATCAAAGGTATATTGCCTATCATTGGTATTATGCTTACTGTTTTTGTTGTCAAAATAGTATTGGGAGGAACCATTGAAAAAGGAACTTCACAAATTTTATATGCAGTTGCAAAAAAAGCAAGTATTATACCTAAAAAGCAAATGTATGCGCAAATTATAACTAGTTCGCTAACTGTTGGTTTAGGAGGATCTGCTGGTCTAGAAAGCCCAATTGTAGTCACAGGAGCAGCCTTTGGGTCTAATTATGCCCAAAATTATAAATTATCTTATAAAGATCGGACTTTACTAATAGGTTGCGGTGTTGCGGCAGGAATAGCTGCCGCTTTTAATGCACCAATTGCGGGAGTATTATTTGCAATCGAAGTATTGCTAGTTGATGTGAGCATTGCAGCATTTACACCTATCATGATTGCGGCAGCTACTGGCGCTTTAGTTTCTGTAATTGCACTAGATGAGACAATTTTATTATCGTTTAAACAACAACAAAGTTTCGATTATCATAATATTATTTTTTATATACTTTTAGGTTTATTTACTGGATTTATGTCTATTTATTATTCTCGTAATTTTCAGCGAGTAGAACATTTCTTTACAAAGCTTAAACTCTCTCCTTATAAAAAAGCATTATTTGGCTCTTCAATTTTAGCGATTCTTATTTTTATTTTTCCAACACTTTTTGGTGAAGGATACGAAACTATAAAATCATTATCAGATAACGATCCTGGGAAATTACTAGAAAACACCTTATTTAGTGGCTTTAGAGATAATAGTTGGGCACTTTTACTCTTTGTAGGTTGTACCATGATGGTTAAAGTATTTGCCTCAGGAATTACTTTAGGTAGTGGCGGTTATTGGGGGGATTTTTTCCCCTCCTTTTTTTTTGGTTTGTGTTTTTGGTTTTTTTTTTTTTTATTTTTAAATTTTATAGGGATTTTTAAGTTGCCGGTGAGTAATTTCACATTGGTTGGAATGGCTGGTATCTTAAGTGGATTATTTCATGCGCCACTAACAGCCATTTTCTTAATTGCAGAAATTACAGGAGGTTATAGTTTAATGATTCCACTTATGATAGTTTCATCCATAAGTTTTGCCATTTCCAGACGTTTTGAAAAACACTCCATAGATGTTAAGAATTTAGCCAAAAAAGGGCACGCCTTCACGAGTAATAAAGATACTAATATTCTCTCTACTCTAGAAACAAATTCAATCATTCAAACTGATTTTTTAACTATAACACCAGATGAAAATTTAGAAAAATTAGTTGATTTAATTTCCCATTCTAATCAAGTTATATTTGCCGTTGTAGATAAAGAAAACCAACTTATGGGAATTGTTCATTTTAATACTATAAGAGAAATAATATTCAATACTTACAGAGTAAAATATACTATGGTCAAAGATATCATGATGCAACCAAGCGAAACTGTTACACCAGATGATAGCATGGAATCTGTTATGAATAAGTTTGAAAAATCTAAAGTTACATTCTTACCTGTACTTAAAAATGGTCAGTATTATGGATTTATATCCAAATCTATTGCTCTTGAAGCTTATAGAACAAAACTTCAATCAATGACAATTGATTAGGTTAAAGAAGATTTAATTTCGAGGCTGATTTACGAAGATAATCAGAACTACATTTAAAATTAAAAAAATACAGACCTATAAGCCGGATTCTGTCTCCAATAAATTGGAGCCTTATCATTTATCTAGATCACACATTACTGTGTGACTCAAGCTATCTACCCTTCAGCAACGAACGAGACGCCCTTAAATGCTGATATACTTGATATTTCACCGCATAGAGTTTACCTGGTTTCACTACAGCATTACCTGTACATACTTTCTGTTGCACTTGTCCTAATTCGCCGTGACGAACCGACGGGTGTTACCCGCTATGCTTCCCTATGGTGTCCGGACTTTCCTCCTCCTTGATTTCTCAAAACGGCGATAAGGCGGTCTGTGCTGCAAATTTACAACATTTTTTTTGTTGGTTCTTAATTTTAAACTATCTACTTTGACTTGCCTTTTGCAATCGCTTCGCTATAAATCAATTAACTCAATAAATTAACTATAAAACCTATTATTATGTCTAATGTCTATTAGTACAACACTGTTTGTAATGCGCTATTTTAATTAAATGAAGTAGGATTCACCTACGATTTCAACATTGATGATAACAAAATAAACATCCTGCTTATTAATATATTCAACATATAATAGGTATCAAGGAAATAACAATCCTGAGGTTATAGATAGTCTACGGTATAACATTAAAATATGGAAATAGATATTTTATAAACAGATTAAAATCCAATTAAATATTTCTTCTTTTTGGAGCAATTTCCAGCTATCCGTTGCAATCTCAATCGCCGAAACCCGGCAATTGAGGATTTTCACTTCTATCTGGGCTAGTGATTTTGATAAACAAAGTCCTGTTGTAAAATATAAAATCTTTCAATATTTAAATTTTTCCATCTTTAAATTAAAACCTATATTTGCTTTCGAATAAAAATCCTATGGAACAATTTGTAGTATCGGCACGTAAATATCGTCCTCAAACATTTAAAGATGTTGTGGGACAAAAAGCCATTACCAATACTTTATTGAATGCCATTGAAAGCAATCATCTTGCATCTGCCCTATTGTTCACGGGACCTCGTGGTGTTGGTAAAACTACTTGTGCTCGTATTCTAGCTCGAAAAATAAATCAGCCAGGATATGATGATCCAAATGAAGATTTTGCTTTTAATGTTTTCGAATTAGATGCTGCTTCAAATAACTCTGTCGATGATATTAGGAACTTAATCGACCAAGTTCGTATTCCGCCACAAACAGGACAATACAAAGTATATATTATTGATGAGGTTCACATGCTGTCTTCGGCCGCTTTTAATGCTTTTTTAAAAACATTAGAAGAACCGCCAAAACATGCTATTTTTATTTTGGCAACTACCGAAAAACATAAAATTATTCCAACGATTTTATCACGTTGTCAGATATTTGATTTCAAAAGAATTACGGTAAAAGATGCTAAAGAACATTTAGCTGAAGTGGCTACAAGTCAAGGTGTTGTTTTTGAAGATGATGCTTTGCATATTATTGCTCAAAAAGCAGATGGTGCGATGCGTGATGCTTTATCTATTTTTGATCGAGTAGTTTCTTTTTGCGGTAAGGATTTAACACGCCAAGCGGTTACAGAAAACTTGAATGTGTTAGATTACGAAACCTACATCAATATTACTGATTTAATTTTAGAAAATAAAATCCCTGAATTATTACTGGCTTTCAATGAAATTCTAGCTAAAGGATTTGATTCCCATCATTTTGTATCAGGATTAGCCTCTCATTTTAGAGATTTATTGGTCTCTAAAACTCCTTCGACACTATCTTTATTAGAAGTGGGCGAACAGGCTCAAAAAATGTATGGCGTACAAGCCCAAAAATGCAATCCAGAATTTCTGTTGAAAGGAATAGAAATTGCAAATGACTGTGATTTAAAATACAAATTGAGTCAGAACCAGCGACTTCTTGTTGAACTTTGTTTGATGAAACTTGCCTCTATCACTTTTGATGGAGAAAAAAAAAAGTTGAGCAATTTATAATTCCACCTACTTATTTTAGAAAAAAGGACTACTCTATTGTTGATGCTAACAAAAGTGAGCTGGCAAAAAAAAATCCTACTGTAGATAATCAACTACCTCCAATTACGCAAGCAACACCAGTAATTGCAACTCCTCAAATAATTGCAGCATCTCCTGTAATAAAAAATACCATTACAGAATCAAATGAACCTAAGGTTTCTGCTTTTTCACTCGCTAGTATTCGTGCAAAAAAAGCATTAGAAGAAAGTAGCAAAGGAATAGTAAAAGAAGTTACTCAATTACCAACTGAAGCTTTTACAGAGACAGAAATGTTATTGCAATGGAACAAATATGCCCAACGATTAGGGGATAAAGGCTATAAAATTATGGAATCTTTGTTGCTGATAAATGACCCCAAACTCAAAGGTACAGCAATATCACTAGAGTTACCTAACGAAGGTTCTAAGTTGGACTTTGAAAAAGAATTAAATGGACTTTTAGGACATTTAAAAGGACATTTACACAATCATGATATTACAATAGACATAATAGTCAACGAAAGTATTGAGAATAAAAAGAGTTTTAATGATCAAGATCGTTACAACAGACTTCATGAAATAAATCCAAATATTGAACTTTTACGAACAACATTTGGATTAGATCTAGATGCATAATAATTAGGAAAATAATCTTGAGATAATTATATTTTATTATAATACATTGCCTTTACAATACCATCTGAAAGCCCAATTTTTGGCACATAAATTTGCCTTGCTCCACTCCATTTCATAGCATTGAGATAGATTCTTGTTGCCGGAATAATAACATCTGCTCGATCTGGATTCAATCCTAATTCAGCTATTCTTTGTTCATAAGATAAGGAGTTCAAGAAAGCGTATTGTGAACTTACATATATATATGACAAAGGTTTTTCTTGTAATTTACCTGACATTTTAAATAGCTTATTTATATTTCCGCCAGAACCTATCAAGGTAACTTCATCGTAATCTTTAGTGTTGATTTTAATCCATTTTTCAATTTCGTCCCAAACAACATCGCAAACCATATCATTTAGCAATCGCACAGTTCCTGCTTTAAAAGATCTAGAATTTATCAGTTTACCATTAGAAAATAGTGTAAATTCAGTGCTTCCACCACCAACGTCAACAAAAAGATACGTTTGATCCGATTTTAACAGATGGTGTAAATCAGTAGAGGCAATAATAGTTGCTTCTTTCTTACCATCAATAATTTCTATTTTTATATCTGCTTTTTTCTTAATTATCGCTACTACTTCTTTCCCATTATATGCCTCACGCATTGCTGAAGTCGCAAATGCCATATAACGTTCTACTTTATGTACTTTCATCAAAAGATTGAATGCTTTCATGGCATCACACATTCTTTCAATATTCTCTTCTGAAATTTCTCCAACAGTAAATGCATCTTGTCCAAGTCTGATAGGAACACGAACTAAGGAACTCTTATTAAACTGAGGCTCTTTACCTTCTTGCTCAACAATATTTACGATCAATAAACGCATGGCGTTTGAACCAATATCTATTGCAGCATATTTTTTTATTTTAATCATCTTCGTTCGATTCGTTTATTTCTTATCAATTTTATTATATCCATTCATAGAATTAAATGTCTACTCCTTCAATATTCATGCTTTTTCTTGATTTAACATCATGATGTGCAGTTTATTTTCATAGTATTTATACGTTTCAAATTGTGCTCTAAAAATAGGATTATGATTGCGAGGTTTATATTTATTATCTAATTTATAAGAATGAAAACGTACTTTTACGTTGCCTTTCCAACCAATATCAAAATTATCAATAAGTTCATTTTTAATTCCTTGATCATAAATGGGACAGGTTACTTCAACACGTCCATCAATATTTCGAGTCATAAAATCAGCCGATGAAATATAAACTTCTGTTTGTCCTGCATTGCCAAAAATATAAATTCTGGAATGTTCTAAATAATGATCAACAATACTTATAGCCTCGATATTATCACTCATTCCTGGAATACCAGGGATTAGCGAACAAATTCCTCTAACTTGAAGTCTAATTTTTACTCCTGCTCTACTGGCTTCATATAATTTATCAATCATTGCGAAATCAGACAAACTATTCATCTTCAATTTTATATGTGTTTTTCGACCTGCTAATGCATGCGTGATTTCTCTATCTATCAATTTCACAAATCGTGTTCTAGTATAATGTGGCGAAACGATAAGATGTTTGTAACGATGCACTCTATAATTGATATCAAAGAAATCAAATATTCTCATGATGTCTTTAAGAATTTGTTGATGACTTGTAAAGAGTGTTACATCAGTATATATTTTGGCAGTAGATTCATTGAAATTTCCAGTAGAAATAAATCCATAGCGTTTTATCTTATCATTCTCAATTCTTTCGATTACACATATTTTACTATGAACTTTAAGACCTTTTATTCCAAAAATTAATTCAATTCCTTCCAATTGCATTTGCTCAGCATAGGAAATATTCGATGCTTCATCAAAACTAGCTTGTAATTCGATTTGAACTGTTACTTTTTTACCGTTTTTGGCAGCATTTATAAGTGAACTTATTATTTGAGAATTTTTTGCCAATCGATACAAAGTAATTTTTATAGAAATCACTTTAGGATCTAGAGCCGCTTCCCGTAAGAACTTAGTGAGATAAGAAAAGGATTGATAAGGTGCATTTAACAAATAATCCTTTTCACTAATTTTTTCTAGCATACTTCCCTCAAGACTTAAACCTGGAATGGGTAGCGGATCATTATTTTGATATAACAAATCTTGTCTTCCCAGATTTGGGAAACTCATATAATCCCTTCTATTATGATATCTTCCACCTGGAATAATACTATCGGTAGAAACAATTTTCATTTTATCTAGAAAAAACAACAAAGTATCTTGTTCAATCAATTGGTCGTAAATAAAACGTACTGGCTCCCCAATTCTTCTATCTTTTACACTTAATGATATTTTCTCGATCATACTTTTGCTCAAATCACTGTCAATATCTAGCTGGGCATCTCTAGTAATTTTTATCATGTGAGCCGAAACACTTTTGTAATCAAAAATATTAAAAATGTTGCTTAAGTTATGTCTAATGACATCATCAAGAAGTATGATATATTGTTTTTCATTATTAGAAGGCAAAACAACAAAACGGTTAATTGTTTTAGGAATTTCGATTACAGCATAACGAACTTCTGAGTTTTTATTCATAACCAATTTAATGGCTAAATATCCTGAAGTATCTTTCAATACTGGAAATTCGGCCAAATCATTTAAAATTATGGTTACTAATTCAGGACTTACTTTTTGAATAAAAAAATCTTTTAAAAAAATCTCTTGATCAACCGTAATATCTGCTTCTGTTATTATGAATATATTTTTAGTTTCGAGTTCACTTTCTATAATATTTAATATACGCAAACTCTCTGATTGTTGCTGAATAACAATTTCAGTAATGTCCTTGACTAATTGCTGAGCCGATATTCCTCCTAAATATTTTTCTCCTGAAATCCCCGACAAGCTTAATCGTCTAATTGCAGCAAAACGAACTCTAAAAAACTCATCTAAATTATTTGAGAAAATACCTAAAAAACGCAATCTTTCTAATAATGGAACTGTAGAATCACCCGCTTCTTGAAGTACTCTGGCATTGAACGCCAACCAGCTTTTTTCTCTATCAATATATTTATATTCTAATACTTTATTCATCTTAAATCTTTGGGAAATATTATTTCTTTAATTTTACCTTTCTTTATTTTTTCCCATTCATCGGTTTCAAAATTCAAATACACAAAACCAGACGTAGGAACATTCTCTATATAAATATCTCCAAAATTATTAACAAAATCTGTAATTGCCCCATTATGTCCAAAAAGAATAACAGTTTCAAAGCTATTATTAGATGATTTAATAACATTTTCTAATTTATTGTCATCGAATGTATAAAGGTCGTCTTTGTAAATGATACTTTCAATAGGATATGTCAAATTTTGAGCAAAAATTAACGCAGTATTGGTAGCTCTTTTAGCTGAACTACTCAAAATTATATATGTTTTAGGGACTAAATCTTTTACATGAGTCGAAACAAGATGGGCATCTTTCATTCCTTGACACGTTAAGCCACGATCTTTATCATGCATTGGAACTTCCCAGCTTGATTTTGCATGTCGTACTAATATTAAGTTTTTCATAAGTAAATAATTTTGATATCCATTAACAAGAAAATTAAAAAACACAGCTACAATTTACAAAACAAAAACTTATAGTTTTTCTTTTTAACTTTTAATTCTGTAATCCATAGTACTATTT
>CBDUEE010000031.1:0-16400 GCA_965366105.1 uncultured Flavobacterium sp.
CGCTAATATTGTTTTAAAAAATCCGTTCATTTTCTTTATTTTTGATTAATTAATAAATATAGTAATTAAAATAATAAAATAAAAATTTTATTTCCATTCGTGAAATACTAATTTGATCAAGACAAATTAGTATTAAAAATTATTTTCTTTCTTGTAATAAACTAAAGGAAATTTATATTTTTAAAAGCGAATTATTTCATTTTTATCGATTACTCAATTTTGCTTTTTCTTTAATAATATCACTAATTTTTCGGTTTTCAATTTTACTTTCTAGCCATGAAATAATGTCTAGATAAAGAAAAGCTCTTTTTTCATAACTACTATTTTCTAATTCGACAAAACGAGTTCTCATTTTTATAAACTCTTTTTTGATGTCTCCAGGATAAATAGAATTTAGGTTTTTCATAAATTTAATAATTTCTTTTTGCACTTCATGCAAATCGTTCATTTTCAACAAGAATTTATAAGTCGTTTTTAACTGATTTTCTAAATAATAATCGTTACCTAATTCATAATGAGCAATTAAGCTTAATATTCTTGCAAAACACATTAAATCCTCACGCATCGTAAGATTTTTGTTGTTTATTATTTTTTCTAAATAAAATATAGATTCAATATATTTTTCATTACCAAAATAAATACTAGCAATTTTATAAAAAAACATCATTTCGTGATGTTCATCAAGATGTTCACTATGTAATTTTAATTTATTTAAAATTTCTGGAATTAGATATTCGCTTTCGGCAAATGTTCCTTCTAGAATATGATAGTTCAGTTTATTATTATACAAATACAAGAATGATAATGAAGCTATATTGTCATTTATGGGAAAACGAGAGTCATTTATTGTTTCGTCCAAAAGCAATAAATATTTTTTAAAATTAGATTTATATTTTAGCATGAATAAAGACTCCAGTAAATAATTATTTCCTTTTAAAAAGAATACTGGATTTAGATAAATCATGCTTGGATTGTCATAGAAAAGCGTAACCCATTTATAAGCATATTTGTAGCTTCCTAAAAAGTCTTGAACTAAAAAACTACGCCATAGATTAGCATTGTAAAACCAATATTTCTCGCGAAAACCAAATTTTTTATTGTCTAATTTTGAAATGTGTTTGTTAAAATAATCATCGATATATTTATATTCTTGATCACTTTTTACATAACCTGTTTTTAGCATTATTCCGTATAATTGCAAAGATAAATTAGATAATTTGCTAGAAATGGTATTGCGATAATTCAACTCTTTAGCTTGAATAACTAATTCATCAGCGCGACCTTGAATACTGCGAGTGATATATTGTGATTCAATTAATTTTTCAAATTCTACAATTTCATAAGCCATTAATTTCTCATCATTTTCCAAGGCGAGAATTTTTGTTTTGTCTAGGATTTTTAAACTTTGTTTGTATAAACCTTTATTATACAATATGGTAGCAAAATCTATTTGTTCTCGAATTTGGTAACGGGTATTTTGGCTAGGAATATTTAATCGAATACTAACTAATATTTGTTTGTATAAATAGGATTTAAGGTTTGATAATTGTACTTTTTTTATAATGCCATTTTTCAAAATAAGTTTCTCATCATAGACTTCTGATTTATCCAAAATATTGAATAATTCAATAAACTTTGTGTTAGAACTAGTTTCTAGTCTGCTTGCAAAAATCTTAAATTGTCTTTTTTCAGATTTAGAAAGGGATTTTATTAATACAAATAAAAAATCTTTTTGATGGTTAGCCATTGTAGAATATAGAAGTGTAATAAACTGTTTATCAGATTGTTAAATCCTTATTAGTTGCTTTATAAACAGTATATTTGGTTAAAATGAGTTTTATATTTAAAGTAGTGAAATCTATTTTTGTTATTAAGATGTGAAATTACATTAAATAAATGAAAATGAATAGAGAGAAAGTCCAAATTTTTGATACTACTTTAAGAGATGGAGAACAGGTCCCAGGTTGTAAGTTAGATACCAATCAAAAACTAGTGATCGCCAATCGATTAGATGAAATGGGTGTTGATATTATAGAAGCTGGATTTCCTGTATCAAGCCCAGGCGATTTTTTATCTGTTACAGAAATAAGCAAGATTGTAAAAAACGCAACGGTTTGTGGTTTGACCAGAGCTGTAAAAAATGATATAGATGTTGCTGCTGAAGCCTTAAAATATGCAAAAAGACCTCGTATTCATACAGGAATTGGAACTTCGGAATCACATATTGTCCATAAATTAAATACAACAAGAGAAGATGTTATTGCTAGAGCAAAATATGCTGTTTCACACGCTAAATCTTATGTTGAAGATGTAGAATTCTACGCTGAAGATGCCGGGAGAACAGATAATGAATTCTTGGCTCGAGTCTGTGAGGAAGTGATTAAATCTGGGGCTACCGTACTAAATATTCCTGATACAACAGGATATTGTTTGCCTGAAGAATATGGTGCAAAAATTAAATATCTAAGAGAAAACGTAAAAGGCATTGAAAACGTAATTCTTTCTTGTCATTGTCATAATGACTTAGGTATGGCAACTGCAAACTCGATTGCTGGAGCTGTAAATGGTGCCAGACAAATAGAGTGTACTATAAACGGAATTGGTGAAAGAGCTGGAAATACAGCACTTGAAGAGGTAGTGATGATTTTTAAGCAACACCCTTATTTGAATTTATATACTGATATCGATTCAAAGCAATTAAATGAAATGAGCCGTTTAGTTTCAGAAAGTATGGGGATGATGGTACAACCTAATAAAGCTATTGTGGGTGCTAATGCTTTTGCACACAGCTCAGGAATTCATCAAGATGGAGTTATAAAAAACAGATCAACGTATGAAATCATGGATCCATTAGATGTTGGTGTCAATGAGTCTTCGATAGTTCTTACAGCAAGAAGCGGTAGAGCAGCATTGGCTTATAGAGCTAAAAAAGTAGGGTATGAGCTTTCAAAAGTGCAATTAGATGTTGTTTATATTGAGTTTTTGAGGTTTGCAGATATTAAAAAAGAAGTTTTGGATGACGATATTCATCAGATTATTGAAGTTTGCAAAATAGAAAGTGAATTAATTAGAAGTTAATAGCATTTACAGTATAAAATTTAGCAGTCAATTTTAAAAATAAACAAGCTTATGAATTTGAAAATAGCAGTACTGTCAGGAGATGGTATAGGTCCAGAGGTTATTTTGCAAGCCAAAAAAGCATTATATGCTATTGCTGTGGTTTTTGATCATGAGTTTGTGTTTGAAGACGCACTAATAGGAGCAGTAGCAATAGAGAAAACAGGAAATCCTTTGCCAGAGCAAACATTAAATCTATGTTTAAATACTGATGCTGTGTTGTTCGGAACTGTAGGTGATGTAAAACATGACAATAACATTAATAATAAATTAAATCCTATTCAAGGATTATTGAAACTTAGACAAGCATTAGGATTATATGCAAATATAAGACCGATTAAACCATATAATGATTTATTAGATTTATCACCTTTAAAAAGAAAAATAATAGAAGATACCGATTTTGTTATTTTTAGAGAGATTTCTGGTGGTTCATATTTTAGTGAAAAAAAAATCAATGAACAAGGAACGTTAGCATCCGATTTATGTGAATATACCGAGGAAGAAATTATTAGAATTACGCATTTAGCTTTTAAAGCTGCACAAAAAAGAAGAAGTAAAGTCACACTTGTAGATAAAGCAAGTATTTTGGAAACTTCGAGATTGTGGAGAAAAATTGTTACTTCAATTGGAGAAGAATACCCTGATGTAACTTTAGAATTTCTATATGTTGATAATGCTGCGATGCAAATAATTATTAATCCAAAGCAATTCGATGTTATTTTGACAGAGAATTTATTTGGAGATATTTTATCAGACGAAGCGAGTGTTATAACAGGAGCGATTGGGTTACTTCCATCAGCCTCATTTGGGAATTCAAGTGCTTTATTTGAGCCTATTCATGGTTCTTTTTCAGAAGCTAAAAGAAAAAATATTGCAAATCCTATTGCTTCAATATTATCTGCAGCAATGCTTTTAGAACATTTTGGTCTTCCTATTGAATCTCAAAAACTATATGAGGCAGTAGATAAAGCAATTGAGTTAAATGTAGTTACTGCCGATTTGAATCCGTATTCAAAATTTGGTACAAATGAAGTGGGAGATTTTATCTCAAATTATATTTTGAGTAAAGATGATTTGTATTTTAAAAGTGATAATGTATATATCGGACAATCAACGATTGTGTAGGTATAAATTGTTAAAATGTACAATTAATAATTGAAAATATGTTAATAATTGAGATTTTATTTGTTTAGTTCCTTAAGTATTTATACTTTCGCACTGTTAAAAATAAAAACATGCAAAACTCAATTATTATTTCTCTAATTATTAATGTCATTGTGGTAAACACAAGTGCAGGGGAAATGGTATAGATATAATTAAAAATATATTTAAAACCTCCCAATTATTTGGGAGGTTTTTTTTTGGAATAAATTAAAAATATTGACAAACATAAATACAATGGAATTAAATAAATATAGTAAGACAATAACACAAGACGAAACGCAACCTGCCGCTCAAGCAATGCTTTATGGAATTGGCTTAACTGAAGAGGATTTGAAGAAAGCTCAAGTAGGAATTGTAAGTATGGGCTATGAGGGAAATACGTGCAATATGCACCGTAATGATCTTGCAAAAGATGTAAAAAAAGGGGTTTGGAATGCAGACTTAGTTGGATTAATTTTTAACACAATTGGAGTTAGCGATGGTATATCAAACGGAACAGATGGTATGCGTTTTTCATTAGTTTCTCGTGATGTAATAGCAGATTCCATCGAAACAGTAATGGGAGCTCAGTGGTACGATGGATTAATTGCCATTCCCGGTTGTGATAAGAATATGCCTGGTGCATTGATTGCAATGGGAAGAGTCAATCGTCCAGCATTAATGGTTTATGGCGGAACAATCCACTCTGGGAGATGGAAAGGAGAACATTTGAATATTGTTTCAGCATTTGAGGCATTAGGAAAAAAATTTAATAAAACAATTTCCGACGAAGATTTCAAAGGAGTTATAAAAAATTCTTGCCCAGGTCCAGGAGCTTGCGGAGGTATGTACACTGCAAATACTATGGCATCAGCTATTGAAGCTTTGGGCATGAGCTTACCTTATAGTTCTTCTAATCCTGCGGTGAGCCATGATAAATTACAAGAGTGTGAAGATGCTGGAAAAGCAATTCGTATTTTATTAGAAAAAGATATCAAGCCAAAAGATATCATGACGCGCAAGGCTTTTGAAAATGCAATTACAATAGTTGCCGTTTTAGGAGGTTCTACAAATGCAGTTATGCACTTAATAGCAATGGCACATTCTGTTGATATCGAAATTACATTAGATGATTTTCAAGCTATAAATGATAGAACACCAGTTTTAGCCGATTTAAAACCTAGTGGAAAATTCATGATGGAAGATTTGCACGCAGTAGGAGGTGTTCCATCTGTATTGAAATATTTATTAAAAGAAGGATATATTCACGGAGATTGTTTGACTGTAACAGGAAAAACTATGGCCGAAAATTTAGAATCTGTTCCAAATTTAGAAGAAGGACAAGAAGTTGTTTTTGAAATTCAAAACGCATTGAAGTCTACAGGAAATATTCAAGTGTTATATGGAAATTTAGCTTCAGAAGGTTGCGTTGCTAAAATTAGTGGAAAAGAAGGAGAATATTTTGAAGGAACTGCTGTAGTTTTTGAAAGTGAATTTACCGTAATTCCTGGATTAGAACAAGGCTTAATAAAGCCTGGAGATGTCGTCGTCATTAGGTATTGTGGACCAAAAGGAGGTCCTGGAATGCCAGAAATGTTAAAGCCTACCTCTGCCATTATGGGAGCTGGATTAGGAGACAAAGTAGCATTGATTACTGATGGTCGTTTTTCAGGAGGATCACATGGTTTCGTGGTAGGACACATTACACCAGAAGCTTATGACGGAGGAGGAATAGCACTTGTACAAAATGGGGATATAATTGCTATTGATGCTCTTAAAAATACGATTAATCTCAAAATTTCTGATGAGGAGTATGCAAAAAGAAAAGCACTTTGGGTACAACCAGAATTAAAAGCAACCAAAGGAGTTTTGTTAAAATATGCAAGATCTGTTTCTAGTGCTTCTACAGGATGTGTCACTGATAAATAAAAACAAATATCAATGACTATTTGAATAGTGTTTATAAGAATATCGATTTCAAAAAAGTAATTTCAATAATAATTGAAAATAAAAATACACAATGAAAAATAATAAAATATCTGGTGCCGAAGCGGTTATTAGATGCTTACTAGAAGAAGGGGTTAACATAGTATATGGCTATCCAGGTGGTGCGATAATGCCTGTTTATGATGAATTATATAAATTTCAAGATCAGTTACATCACGTTTTAGTGCGCCACGAACAAGGAGCAACGCATGCTGCACAAGGTTTTGCTAGAGCTACTGGAAAAGTAGGGGTTGCTATTGCAACATCTGGTCCAGGAGCAACTAATTTAGTAACTGGAATTGCCGATGCACAAATAGATTCGACTCCAATGATCTGTATCACAGGGCAAGTGGGTAAACACTTATTGGGTTCAGATGCTTTTCAGGAAACAGATATTATCGGGATTTCAACTCCGGTTACGAAATGGAATTATCAAATTACAGAAGCTTCTGAGATTCCAGAAATAATGGCTAAAGCTTTTTTTATTGCAAAATCAGGTCGTCCAGGTCCTGTATTGATTGATATTACAAAAAATGCTCAATTTGAAGAAATTGAGTTTAGCTATAAAAAATGTACAAGCATTAGAAGTTATAATCCAAAACCAACTTTAGATCTTGAAAAAGTAAAGGAAGCGGCAGCGATAATTAATGCTGCTAAAAAGCCGTATATCATTTTTGGTCAAGGAGTTATTCTTAGTGAGGCTGAAGCTGAGTTAAAAGCATTTGTTGAAAAATCCGGAATTCCTGCTGCGTGGACAATTCTAGGACTTTCGGCATTGCCAACAGATCATCCATTAAATGTGGGAATGGTTGGTATGCATGGAAATTATGGTCCAAATGTATTGACAAACGAATGTGATGTTCTTATTGCTTTAGGAATGCGTTTTGATGACCGTGTTACTGGAAATTTAGCTACTTATGCTAAGCAAGCTAAAGTGATTCATCTTGAAATTGATCCCGCTGAAATTGATAAAAATGTAAAAACAACAGTTGCAGTTTTAGCAGATTTAAAAGAATCTTTGACCGCTTTACTTCCATTAATTGAGAATAAAAAGCACGAATCTTGGCATAATGAATTCAAAGAAAAATATCAAATTGAATTAGATCAGGTTATTAATGAAGAATTAAATCCAACCAATGGAAAAGGAATTTCGATGGGTGAAACTATCGAAATGATTAATAAACACTCTAAAGGGGATGCGATAATGGTTTCGGATGTGGGTCAACACCAAATGTTTGCTTGTCGTTATGCCAAATTCAATTCGACAAAAAGTAATGTAACATCGGGAGGTTTGGGAACTATGGGATTCGCATTGCCAGCTGCAATTGGTGCCAAAATGGGAATGCCAGACCGAGAAGTAGTTGCCATAATTGGGGATGGCGGTTTCCAAATGACCATTCAAGAATTAGGGACCATTTTTCAAACGAAAGTTCCTGTAAAAATTGTAGTCTTAAACAATGAGTTTTTAGGAATGGTGCGTCAGTGGCAGCAATTGTTTTTTGACAAGCGCTATGCTTCTACTGAAATGATTAATCCAAATTTTATTGCCATTGCTGAAGGATATTACATTAAAGCTAAAAAAGTAACAAAAAGAGAAGATCTTGATGCAGCTGTTGCTGAAATGATGGCTTCAAAAGAATCCTATTTCCTTGAAGTTATGGTAGAAAAAGAAAATAACGTATTCCCAATGATCCCAACAGGAGCATCGGTTTCTGATATCAGATTAAGTTAATATTATGGAAAATAAAACATTCACCATTTCTGTTTATTCAGAAAACAACGTTGGCTTATTAAACAGAATATCTGGAATATTCTTGAAACGTCATATCAATATTTTGAGTTTAAATGTATCCGAATCTGAAATCGAAAATGTATCTCGATTTATTATTGTAGTTGATACTACTGAAAAATGGGTGCAAAATATAGTAGGTCAAATTGAAAAACAAATTGAAGTTATTAAGGCATTCTATCATATTGACGAAGAAACTATTTTCTTAGAAAATGCTTTGTTTAAAATCGAATCCAACTTATTGTTTGACGAAAGGGAAATTCAAAATATAATAAAAGAAAGTCATGCCGAAATAGTAACTGTAGCGAGAGACTTTTTTGTGATTTCAATATCAGGACAGCGCGCAGAGATTGAGACATTGTATGAAAAATTAAAACCTTTTGGAATCATGCAATTTGTACGATCTGGAAGAATTTCTGTTTCTAAAGAAAAAATGGAAATATCTACAATGCTAGAAGCTTTAAAATAAAAAATTAGACTTTTTTCTCTAAATATTGTAGAAAGTTATTTCAAATAAAAATTATAAAATCATTAAAAAATATAAAATGGCAAATTATTTCAATTCATTACCACTTAGATTACAATTAGAACAATTAGGCGTATGTGAATTTATGGATCAATCTGAATTTGCAGATGGAACCAAAGCTTTGGAAGGAAAAAAAGTAGTTATAGTAGGTTGTGGAGCTCAAGGATTGAACCAAGGGCTAAACATGAGAGATTCTGGACTAGACATTTCTTATGCTTTACGAGCAGATGCAATCACGGAAAAAAGAGCGTCTTTTAAAAATGCTTCTGATAATGGTTTTAAAGTGGGAACGTATGAAGAATTAATTCCAACAGCAGATTTAGTTTGTAACCTTACGCCAGATAAACAACATACTGCCGTAGTTACAGCGATTATGCCTTTAATGAAAAAAGGATCAACACTAGCATATTCGCACGGTTTTAATATCGTTGAAGAAGGAATGCAAATTCGTAAAGACATCACAGTAATTATGTGCGCTCCAAAATGTCCAGGATCTGAAGTAAGAGAAGAATATAAAAGAGGTTTTGGAGTTCCAACTTTAATTGCAGTTCACCCAGAGAATGACCCCAATGGGCTAGGTTTCGAACAAGCAAAAGCCTATGCAGTTGCTACTGGTGGTCACAAAGCAGGGGTGTTAAATTCATCATTTGTTGCTGAAGTAAAGTCAGATTTAATGGGTGAGCAAACTATTCTTTGTGGAATGTTGCAAACAGGTTCTATCTTGTGTTTTGATAAAATGGTCGAAAAAGGAATTGAGCCAGCTTATGCTTCAAAATTGATTCAATACGGTTGGGAAACAGTTACTGAGGCTTTGAAACATGGTGGAATCACCAATATGATGGATCGTTTGTCTAATCCTGCTAAAATTGAAGCGTATGAACTGGCAGATGAATTAAAAGATATTATGCGTCCATTGTTTCAAAAACACATGGATGATATTATTTCTGGTGAATTTTCGAAAAACATGATGATTGACTGGGCTAATGATGACATAAATCTATTAACCTGGAGAGCAGCTACTGCTGAAACTAATTTTGAAAAAACAGCTCCAACAGCAGCACATATTTCAGAACAAGAATATTTTGACAATGGTGTATTAATGATTGCTATGGTAAAAGCAGGTGTAGAACTAGCTTTTGAAACCATGACACAATCTGGAATTATTGAAGAATCAGCTTACTACGAATCATTGCATGAGTTACCATTGATTGCTAATACAGTAGCTAGAAAAAAATTATACGAAATGAATAGAATTATTTCGGACACTGCAGAATATGGTTGTTATTTATTTGACCATGCCTGCAAACCGTTACTAACGGATTTTATGAAAACAATAGATACTAACGTTATTGGAAAACCTTTTTCTAAATCAAACGGAGTGGAAAATGCAGTTCTTATAGCAGTAAATAAAAGTATTCGTCAGCATCCAATTGAAGAAGTTGGAGAATGGTTGAGAGAGTCTATGACTGCAATGAAAAAAATTGGATAAATAAATAGATTAGGTATTACCACACATGAGGGTGTGTTGGGATTAGCACTATATCATTTGATCTCTTAATATTTTGAATTAGTAAAAATTTGTTAATATGAAAATGATTAGAAATGCTTTTACGTTCACTTAACTTTGAATGAGGTTAAAGTTGAGTGAAGTAATCCCTAATTGATTAATAATAAAACTAGTAAAATAGATTCATTGATTTAGCTTCAAAATAAATCAATGTAAAAGGTTTTAGTAATGGGTATTCTTGTTTTGAATTAAATTAGTTGGTTAATTATGGTTTGATAAAATACTTTTTATTACTAAATTAAAGGTTATCAATTTTGTTAAAGTAAAAAACGGGAAAGATTTAATTTTTCTCGTTTTTTTATATTTAACACTTTTCTTTAAAAGGATAACAAACAAACAAATTGGTATTAAAAAGGCTATATTTCTTAATTATCTTTATTTTTTTATAGGTATTTATAATATAAATAATTTTAAGAATAGCGTGAGATTTAATACTTTTATAAAATAAAATAAAATAAAACATGAGCTACTACAAAATTGAAAATTTAGAACAATATTTCAAACATTATAATAAATCAGTTCGTGAACCTAGAAAATTCTGGGGTAAAATAGCACAAGAAAATTTCACTTGGTACCAACATTGGGATAAAGTTGTTGAGTTTGATATGGTGGAAGCCGATATTAAATGGTTTACTGAGGCAAAAGTAAATATTGTAAAAAATTGTATTGACAGGCATTTAGCTAAAAAAGGAGATAAAACCGCAATTATTTTTGAACCAAATGATCCTTCGGAGGCTGCATTGCATATAACCTATAATGAGTTGCATGAACGTGTTTGCAAAATGGCAAATGTGTTGCGTGAACAAGGTATAAAAAAAGGAGATCGTGTTTGTATTTATTTGCCTATGATCCCTGAATTAGCTATTACTACCTTGGCTTGTGCCCGAATTGGTGCAATACATTCTGTAGTTTTTGCAGGGTTTTCAGCATCGGCAGTAGCCAGCCGTATCAATGACAGCGAATGTAAAATGGTTATCACATCCGATGGTGGCTATAGAGGAAATAAAACGATTGATTTAAAAGGAATAATTGATGAAGCATTAGAAAAATGTCCTTGTGTTTCAACTGTTTTAGTAGTCAAAAGAATTCATTCGAAAATTAATATGGTAGAAGGACGTGACCAATGGTTGCAGCCTCTTCTAGATTCTGCTACAGATAATAATGTTGCCGAAATAATGGATGCAGAAGATCCTTTATTTATACTTTATACTTCTGGTTCAACTGGAAAACCTAAAGGAATGGTACATACTACTGCAGGCTATATGGTTTATACGGCGTATACTTTCAAAAATGTCTTTAATTATGAAGACAATGATATTTTCTGGTGTACTGCTGATATCGGTTGGATTACTGGACATTCCTACATTCTTTATGGACCATTATTAAACGGTGCAACGACTGTAATTTTTGAAGGAGTTCCTTCGTATCCTGATTTTAGCCGATTTTGGGAAATAATTGAGAAACATAAAATAACTCAATTTTATACCGCACCAACAGCTATTCGTGCATTGGCAAAAGAGAATTTAGAATATGTACAAAAACATCCTTTATCATCTTTAAAAGTGATTGGATCGGTAGGAGAACCTATTAATGAGGAAGCTTGGCACTGGTATAATGATCACGTAGGAGGTAAAAGATGTCCATTAGTAGATACATGGTGGCAAACAGAAACAGGAGGAATATTGATATCTCCAATTGCATTTGTAACCCCTACAAAACCTACTTACGCCTCATTACCGTTGCCAGGAATTCAACCCGTTCTTATGGATGATAAACGCAATGAAATAGAAGGAAATCAAGTAACGGGAAGTCTATGTATCAAATTTCCTTGGCCGGGAATTGCAAGAACAATATGGGGAGATCATCAACGTTATAAAGAAACCTATTTTTCTGCCTTTCCGGGTAAATATTTTACTGGAGATGGTGCTTTGAGAGATGAAGTAGGGTATTATAGAATTACCGGACGTGTAGATGATGTAGTTATTGTTTCTGGTCACAATCTAGGAACAGCGCCTATTGAAGATGCTATTAATGAGCATCCTGATGTTGCTGAAAGTGCGAATGTTGGATTCACACACTATATTAAAGGAAATGCTTTATATGGGTTTGTAATTTTGAAAGAAGTAGGAGAATATCGTGATCGAGAAAACTTGACTAAAGAAATTAATCAATTTATTTCAGATCATATTGGACCTATTGCAAAATTAGATAAAATTCAGTTCGTTTCTGGCTTACCAAAAACACGTTCTGGAAAAATAATGCGTAGAATTTTGCGCAAAATAGCAGAAGGTGATTACTCTAATTTTGGTGATATTTCCACTTTATTAAATCCTGAAATTGTAGAAGAAATAAAAGAAGGCAAGTTGTAATTTATTTAAAAGCTGTTTACTTCTAAAAAAAAATAAAATGGCATCAAAGATAAATATTCAGATTAAACGAATTTATGAAACGCCAGCTCAGGACGATGGGTATCGTATGTTGGTTGACCGTCTTTGGCCTCGAGGTGTATCAAAAGTTAAGGCACATTTAGACGAATGGAACAAAACAATAGCTCCTTCAACTGAATTGCGAAATTGGTTTAATCATAAAGAAGAACTTTTTGATGAATTTTCAAGATTGTATGAAGCAGAATTACTTAAAAATAAAAATGAATTACAAAGAATAAAACAATTAGCAAAAAAAGAACGTTTAACCTTGTTGTTCGGCGCTAAAAATGTTAAAATAAATCAAGCTTTTGTGCTTTGTAATGTTTTAAAAAAGTTAGAATAAATTTCCGAAAAAAGATTTTAAATTTCCAAAGACTGTCACAAAATGACAGTCTTTTTTTGGATAAAAATGAAAGTTATCTCTTAGAATAAAATTGAAAACAAAATATTTTCCACAATCCACAAACAATTTACTACATTTACTTGACTATGAAAAACAAGGAAGTGCTTATTATAGGTGGTGGTTTAGCTGGTTTAACTGCTGCAATACATTTGTCAAAAATTGGATTAAAGGTTATTTTGATAGAAAAAAATGAATATCCTAAACACAAAGTTTGTGGAGAATATATCTCAAATGAAGTACTACCATATCTCAATTATCTTGATTTGAATATCTCTAATTTACATCCAACAAATATTACACATCTAGAATTTTCTACCGTTTCTGGTAAAATAATTAAAAGTATATTGCCTCTAGGTGGTTTTGGTATTAGCCGTTATACTCTTGATGATTATTTGTATAAAAAAGCAATCGCTAATGGTTGCAAAATAAGTAAGGATACGGTGGAATCAATTGTTTTTAATGAGGACGAATTTACTATAACCACATCAGATAAAACTGTTTATAAATCGGAACTTGTAATTGGTGCTTTTGGGAAACGATCCAATATAGATCAAAAAATAAATCGGGAATTTATTCAGAAAAAATCTCCTTGGTTGGCTGTAAAAGCGCATTACAGTGGTGATTTTGCTAATGATTTAGTAGGTTTATATAATTTTAAAGGTGGTTATTGTGGCGTTTCTAAAGTAGAAAATGGTAGCATTAATATATGTTATCTTGCAGATTATAAAACCTTCAAGAAATATAAAAACATTGCTGAATATCAAGAACAAGTAGTTTTCCAAAACCCACATTTGAAAACTATTTTTTCAAAATGTAAGCAGCTTTTTGAAAATCCTTTGACAATTAGCCAAATCTCATTTGAAAAAAAACAAAGTGTCGAAAATCATATTTTAATGATAGGTGATACTGCGGGATTAATTCATCCTTTGTGCGGAAACGGAATGGCAATGGCTATTCATAGTGCTAAAATTGTATCCGAATTAGTAGTGAAATTTTATACGAGTGAAATTAAATCCAGAAATGAGTTAGAAAATCGCTACATTCAAGAATGGAATTTTAATTTTAAAGACCGAATAAAAATGGGACGTTTTTTAGCTACTCTTTTGCAAAAGCAAAAACTATCCGCCGTATTAATGCGTATATTGATTGTATTTCCGTTTTTGCTACCTATAATTATAAAAAAAACACACGGGAAACCTATAACTTTCAATTCATAAATGGGATTAAATACAAAATACAGAACAGATCAGCCAGAAATAATGGACGATTTTGCCATGGAAGGAGAAATCTTGCGTGATGCTTTGGATAAAATCGCTAAAATTAATCAGCTTTTAGGAGGAAACAAGCTAACTTTACAAGGGGTTCAAGATTTACTACCATTAATTATTGAAGAAATTGTAATTGTAGATGTAGGTTGTGGTAATGGTGATATGTTACGAACTTTAGCAGATTTTGGATTAAAAAATAATTTAAAATTTAAGCTAATAGGAATTGATGCTAACAATTTCACCATCAAACACGCACAAAAATTATCAGAGAAATACAACAATATAAGTTATGATTGTCTGGATATTTTTAGTGAATCATTTCATCAATTGAAATACGATATTGTGCTGTGTACTTTAACGTTACATCATTTTAAGAATGATGAAATTATTAAATTACTGAATACTTTTTATACGAATGCAAGGATCGGAATCGTTATAAATGATTTAGAAAGAAGTGCTCTAGCTTATCGATTATTTCAAGCATTATGTTTTGTTTTCAATTTGAATGATATGTCTCGAGAGGATGGATTGATTTCTATCTTAAGAGGATTTAAAAAAGAAGAATTAATTGATTTCTCTAAAAAGTTAAAATTTAACAATTATAAGATTCATTGGAGGTGGGCTTTTAGATACCAATGGATAATTTCAAAAATATGAGTGTAAAAATTAAAACAGTAGCAAAACAGTTACCAAAATATTCTCGAAATACTGCTGATATAATTCCCTTTTTGGATGCTTGGTTAGTAGGACAAGAGGAGCGTTTCATTAGGAAAGTAAAAAAGATTTTTGAAGGTGCTGCCGTTGATAAGCGTTATTCAATTATGGATCCAATTGAGGTTTTTACTAAAACTTCTTTTGAGGAACGCAACGATATTTATGTACGTGAAGTGATTACTTTAGGAGAAAAAGTATTAGAAAAAGCATTGACCAAAGCCCAGTGGAAGCCCGAGGACTTAGATTATATTATCACTGTAAGTTGTACAGGAATTATGATTCCGTCATTAGATGCATATTTGATCAATAAATTGAAATTACGTCAAGATATTGTTCGGCTACCTGTAACTGAAATGGGCTGTGCAGCAGGAGTTTCTGGAATTATTTATGCGAAAAATTTCTTAAAAGCAAATCCTGGAAAGCGTGCTGCTGTAATTGCTGTTGAAAGTCCTACAGCAACGTTTCAATTAGATGATTTTTCGATGGCAAATATTGTAAGTGCAGCCATCTTTGGTGATGGGGCAGCTTGTGTGTTACTTTCTTCTCATGAGGAAGATGAAGGTCCTGAAATTCTAGCCGAAGAAATGTATCATTTTTATGATAATATAGATATGATGGGTTTTAAACTGACTAATTCAGGTTTGCAAATGGTATTGGATATTGAAGTTCCTGAAACAATAGCGGCTCACTTTCCGGATATAATTAATCCATTTTTAGAAAAAAATAATTTAAATATATCCCAAATTGATCATTTAATTTTCCATCCAGGTAGGAAAAAAATTGTGCAAATCGTAGAAGCTTTATTTTGCGATATGGGAAAAGATATAAACGATACTAAAGAAGTCTTGCGATTATATGGCAATATGTCGAGTGCCACCGTTTTATATGTTTTAGAACGAATTATGGATGACAACAATCCAAAAAAAGGAAGTAAAGGATTGATGTTGAGTTTTGGTCCTGGATTTTCGGCACAAAGAGTGTTATTACAGTTTTAAAATATTTAACCGTAGAGTGACTGATTGTTTCTTTGCCAACACTGAATTAGTATCTGTAAATCGGCGTTCTCAAAAAGTAATTAACAATGAAGTTTCAAGAAATTATATCTAAATTACCATATTCTAAACCCTTTTTGTTTGTAGATGAAATCATTCATATTGACGAAAATGGAGTCGAAGGTACTTTTACTTTTAATGAAAATTTAGATTTTTACAAAGGGCATTTCAAAGATTTTCCAATAACTCCTGGAGTCATTTTAACTGAAACAATGGCGCAAATTGGGGTAGTTTGTTTAGGGATTTTTTTATTAAATAATACATTTAATAAGAATACTTCAATTGCTTTAACATCAACTGATATTGAATTTTTAAAAGCTGTTTTACCTAATGAAAAAGTAAGTGTTATTTCGAAAAAAATATATTTTAGATTTGGAAAATTAAAATGTAAAGTTTTTATGAAAAA
>CBDUEE010000032.1:0-16351 GCA_965366105.1 uncultured Flavobacterium sp.
CTTTCCTACTTCTAATTCTAATTTATCTGCGATTTCTTTTTTATCCCAACTTTGAACTGAGGTAGCAATTAAATCGCCAATAGCTTTTTTATTTCTAAGCAAAACGCCCAATAAATCGATTTTGATAAAGTTGTTAATTTTAGTTGTCATCACTAAATCATTTTGAATAGTTGTTCCGAAGTTACTAATCATTCGAGCTAAGTTTATTTTAATTTTTGATTCCTCTCCTTTTTCTAAGTCCTCCGTAATAGCATTTTTTATTTCCTGCCATATAGAGCCAATATAATCTTGAATTTCTTCTTTCTGAGTAAAATCAGTGATTAAAGTACTGATTTTTTGTTGCATTGCTGGTGAACTTTTCAATTCCTCAATAAAATTAATTACATATAAATCTATCTTTTTACGAATCGAACTATCTGATTCCTTTGCCATTTCTAAAAATTCATATAACCCATTAAATACTCCTTCGGCAATTTTTTTATCAGCAACTCCTAAAGTATACCAAGGCGTAGCAATTTTAACCTTTTCATTAATCTCCGTTTTATTAGCTTCAAGTTCCCTTGCCAAAAGAGTCAATACATTGGTTATTAATTGTGCTTGTTTATCACTTTTGGATAAAGATTCTAAACCCATTGCAATCCATTGACCAAAATTTAATTGTTGAATTTTAGACTCAAATTGTTGCTGAATAAATTTTTTGACATCGGCATCCTCGATCGTTTTTAAAATCCCAGGAATAACATTTTCAACAACCAAAGAAGCAATTTTAGTCGAATTTTTATCTTCTTTCAACCAATTTGTAGCTTTTGTAGCAAGGTCAAATTCATCCAGTTTAATTTCTAATTTTTCTTTAATTAAGAATTCGTCCGAAACAAAACTGCCTAAATTCTGACCTATAGCATCTTTATTATTAGGAATTAAAGCAGTATGAGGAATTGGAATTCCTAATGGGTGCCTAAATAAAGCTACTACAGCAAACCAATCAGCAATTCCACCAACCATAGCGGCCTCACTGATTGCTTTCAACCAGCCAATTTTGAAATAATGAGCTGTAAAAAAACAAAGAACAGCAAGCCCTAAAACACTTAGAGCAATGTTTTTCATTTTGGTTAAATTCCTTTTTTTAGTTACACTACTATCCATACAATTTCTTTCTGTTTTTTTATATTATACTAATTTAGTCATTTGTTTCCATACCTTTTAATGTGTTTGTATCATTTTTTTTAAAAATTGCCTTTAATAAATTACCTATAGTTAAATGCAAAATCAAACCAAATTAAATAATTATAAAATCGTACTTTTGCAAACTGAAAAACAAGAATTATGATTATTGTAAAATCTCGTGAAGAAATAGAATTAATGCGCGAAAGTGCGTTGATCGTATCAAAAACATTAGGAATGGTTGCTTCTGAAATAAAAGAAGGAGTAACTACTTTATATCTGGACAAATTAGCGGAAGAATTTATTCGTGATCACGGCGCTGTACCTAGTTTTCTGGGATTATACGGATTTCCAAATTCACTGTGTATGAGTCCTAATTCACAAGTTGTTCATGGAATTCCTAATAACAAACCATTAGAAAGTGGAGATGTAATCTCGGTTGATTGTGGCGCTTACAAAAACGGTTACCATGGAGATCATGCCTATTCTTTTGAAATTGGTGATGTTGCCCCAGAAACTAAAAAATTATTGCAGATAACCAAAGAATCATTATACGTAGGAATTCGAGAATTGAGACTCGGAAACCGTGTGGAAGATGTAGGAAATGCAATTCAAAAATACACTGAAGCTCATGGCTACGGAGTGGTTCGGGAGTTAGTTGGTCACGGCGTAGGTCAAAAAATGCATGAAGATCCTGAAATGCCCAATTATGGTAAAAAAGGAAGAGGAAAACTTTTTGTAGAAGGAATGGTAGTGGCTATCGAGCCGATGATAAACCTTGGAACCCGAAATATAAAACAACACAAAGACGGCTGGACAATTACCACTGCTGACGGAAAACCATCTGCACATTTTGAGCATGATGTTGCCATAATTGATGGAAAACCGGAGATATTATCCACTTTTGCTTATGTCTATAAAGCCTTAGGGATTGTAAGCAATGAAGAAGATGAGTTTAGGAAAGTGCCTTTCGTAATTTAGACAATTAAAAAATAAAGTAACACAGATTTCATAGGGTGAAATCTGTGTTTAAATTTTACCCTATGAAATCAGTGTTCAAACTAATACTAAATACCATACCCCGCCCATTACTTATTCGTTTAAGTTATGTAGCGCGTCCTATTATTGCATTTTCATTAAAAGGAAATAAATTTACGGATCCGATTGACGGGAAAAGTTTTAAATCGATGTTGCCTTATGGATATGAAACACAACGCAACAACGTTTTATCGCCAAGCACACTTTCACTAGAAAGACATCGTCTACTCTGGCTGTATTTAAACGAAAAAACCGATTTTTTTACGGCGCCAAAAAAAGAATTACACTTTGCTCCCGAACAAGCTTTTTATAAATTGTTTAGAAACCAAAAAAATCTTGATTACACAACCACCGATTTGTTTTCTCCTCTTGCAGATGTAAAAGCAGATATCTGTAATTTACCTTTCGAGGACGATCAATACGATGTTATTCTTTGCAATCATGTTCTGGAACACATTCCAGATGATACTAAAGCAATGCAGGAATTATATCGGGTTTTAAAACCAGGTGGAATGGCAATTTTGCAAATTCCTCAGGATTTATCAAGAGCCACAACATTTGCTGATGATTCTATAACTGACCAAAAAGAACGTGCTAAAATATTTGGGCAATACGACCATGTTCGTATTTACGGTAGAGATTATTTTGACAAATTAAGAAGTATTGGCTTCCAAGTAACTGAAGAAGATTACACTACTAAAATCGCCCCTGAATTAGTTGAAAAATATTGTTTAGCAAAAGGAGAAATTATCCCAGTTTGCTATAAATAAGTGAAGCATAACCCAAAAAAAGATTCATTTCATACTTCTCGATAATTCATTATATTTACCATTAAGATATTTAGAAATATGACTAAGCCTTTTTTTGTAAACCTGTTGATGCTTTTTAATTTCTTTTTTACTTTTGCGCAAGCAGAAAAAGAAGTGACTCCGCCTTACAACATTAAAACAATTTCATTTTTACAAAACGACCAAAATATAATTCCAATTTTGAATCTGGGAGAAGGATTTCAATTGCAGTTTGATGATCTTTTTGGTAATGAAGCGAATTATTATTACGAAATTATTCACTGTGATTACAATTGGATTCCTTCCGGATTACCTAAAAATGAATATTTAGAAGGTTTTGATAACCAGCGAATTCAGGATTATACGAATTCATTCAATACCTTACAGATTTATTCGCATTACAGATTATCAATTCCAAATCAGTTTACGCTACAATTAAAAATAAGCGGGAATTACATCATTAAAATTTTAGACGAAAACAAAGACGTAGTATTCTCTAGAAAACTCATTTTATATGAAGATTTAGTTGCAGTTCCTATCCAGATAAAACGAGCAAGAACAGTAAGCAACATGGATACAAAACAAAATTTAGATTTTGCAATTAAGTCCAATACCATTACTTTTCAAAATCCTATAAAGAACGTCAAAGTACTTTTAATGCAAAATGGCGAACTCAATAATCCCATCCAAAATATAGTTCCCCAATATACTATTGGCAACGATTTAATCTATAAATACGATACCGAAACTCAATTTTGGGCGGGTAACGAGTTTTTATATTTCGAAAACAAAGACATAAAAGCTGCAGCGAATAATGTTGCGAAAATAGATTCAGATACCGCAATTTACGGATCTCGACTATACACCAGTTCCGCTAGATCCAACTTCCCATATTCATTTTCCCAAGACATTAATGGTAATTTTGTTGTTAAAAATATAAATGGTGCAAACAGCGAAGTAGAAGCTGATTATGCCTGGGTATATTTCAGCCTTTCTGCTCCAACTTTCAGAGCTAACAAAGATATTTATGTTACAGGAATGTTCAATAATTATAAGCTAACACCTGAATACAAAATGGATTATAATTCTAAAAAAGCAATTTACGAAAAAGCAATTTTGATAAAACAAGGATTTACAAACTTCCAATACACCATTGCTGACAACAAAGGAGTTATCGATTATGAAAATGCAATCGATGGTAATTTTTATCAAACCGAAAATAATTACACTATTCTTGTTTATTACAGAGCAGGAATCGATCGATATGATAGAGTAATTGGGAAAGGAATGGCTAGTTCATTAAATATCATTAACTAAAAAATTCTTTTTTTAAATTTGACAAAGCGACATCAATTTTTTGTAATTTTGACAACAACAAACACCAATTCACTCACTTATTATGGTTTCTCAAATAACAAGAGGTATAAAAATATCGGTATTGACTAGTTTTGAAGGAACTTACTTCAAGAACTACAAGATCCATTTTGCCTTTAGTTATCAAATTACTATTGAAAACCACAGCAAAGATTCCGTTCAGCTTATATCTCGCCATTGGGAAATTTTCGATTCCCTCAACGACATCGAAATTGTTGATGGAGAAGGTGTAGTTGGGAAAAAACCTGTTTTAAAACCTGGCGAGTATCACACTTACAGTTCAGGCTGTTTACTATCATCGCCTTACGGTGCTATGAAAGGCTATTTTGACATGATCAATTTTACCTCTACAAAAAGATTCAAAGTAATCGTTCCAGCATTCAGACTGTGCGCTCCTTTTGCTTTAAATTAGATTATTTAGTTCGTTTAGAAGCCAATCCTGTTCTTCATTACAAGTTTTTAAGCTCTCCTTTATTTTTTTCTAAGCAAAATAAGGAGCTTCTAAAGTCGCTCTTATTTTACAAGAAAAAATATAACGACACCACAAAAAGCTTTTCATTTCGATCAGGGCTAAAACACGACTATCACAAGTATAGCATTTAGTTTACAGCAAAAAATATCATTTCTTTAAAGAATCCTTCGTACTTTTGTGTTTTATTTAAAAACACAACAAAGATTTTTTAATTTTATAATTTTACAAACTATGTTAAAAGGATTTTTTCATGTACCAAAAGCGGTAAACGAGCCTGTAAAAAACTACGCACCTAACTCACCAGAAAGAGCAGCTGTACTTGCAGCTTACAAAGCAATGTGGAATTCTAAAATTGATGTTCCTCTTTATATCGGGAGCGAAGAAATTAGAACTGGAAACACTAAAACAATGTCAGCACCTCACGATCACCAACATATCGTAGGGACCTATCATTTAGCTGAGAAATCACATATCGAAGGAGCTATAGCAACAGCACTTAAAGCAAGGAAAGCATGGACAAATATGGCATGGGAACAACGTGCAGGTATTTTCTTAAAAGCTGCTGAATTGATCGCTGGACCTTATAGAGCCAAAATTAATGCTGCAACAATGATTGCACAATCTAAATCTATTTATCAAGCAGAAATTGATGCTTCTTGTGAATTAATTGACTTTTTACGTTTTAACGTAGAATACATGACCCAAATTTACAGCGAGCAACCAAAATCTAATTCAGATATGTGGAATCGCGTTGAATACAGAGCACTAGAAGGTTTTGTATATGCTATTACTCCTTTTAACTTTACTGCTATTGCTGGAAATTTACCTGCAAGTGCCGCATTAATGGGCAATGTTGTAGTTTGGAAACCAGCAGCAACACAAGTATATTCAGCTAACTTATTGATGCAAATCTTCAAAGAAGCAGGATTACCTAATGGTGTGATCAACATGGTAATGGGAGATTCAGCAATGGTAACTGAAACATTATTAGCAAGTCCAGATTTCGCAGGAGTTCACTTTACAGGTTCAACAGGAGTATTTAATGATATTTGGGCAAAAATTGGAACAAACATCAGTAAATACAAAACATATCCAAGAATTGTAGGAGAAACTGGTGGAAAAGATTTCATTATCGCACATCCATCTGCAAACTCAAAACAAGTTACAACAGGAATCGCTCGTGGTGCATTTGAGTACCAAGGTCAGAAATGTAGTGCTGCTTCTCGTGTATATGTGCCACAAAGTTTATGGCCAGCGATTAAAAGCCAATTAGAAACTGATTTAAAATCAATGAAAATGGGTTCTCCAGAAGATATGAGCAACTTTATTACTGCTGTTATTTCTGAAGCTTCATTCGACAAATTAGCAAAATTTATTGATCAAGCTAAAAAAGATACGGATGCTGACGTTATTATTGGTGGAAACTATGATAAATCTAAAGGATATTTCATCGAGCCTACAGTAATTTTGACAACAAACCCTAAATACACTACAATGGAAACCGAATTATTTGGACCTGTAGTTACTATTTACGTTTATGAAGATGCAAAATGGGCGGAGACTTTAGAATTAGTCGACACTACTTCTGAATATGCTTTAACTGGAGCTGTTTTCAGTCAAGATCGTTATGCAATTGAAGAGGCTACAGTAGCATTGCAAAATGCAGCTGGTAACTTTTATATCAATGACAAACCAACAGGAGCTGTAGTAGGAATGCAACCCTTTGGTGGAGCAAGAGGATCAGGAACAAATGATAAAGCAGGTTCTATGCAAAACTTATTGCGTTGGACATCTGCAAGAACCATTAAAGAAACTTTTGTAACTCCAGAAGATTACAGATACCCGTTTTTGGGAGAGTAATTAATTGTCTTAAAGTTTTAAAGTCGAAAGTCTTAAAGCATTATACAAGTATAAAAGGCCGAATCTAACTAATTAGATTCGGCTTTTTACTTTAAGTTATTTCCTTGGCTGTTCTTTCGACTTTATGACTTTAAACTTTATGACTTATTAAACCACAAACTTCAATGGTAAATGAACCACTTTCTTAGTTTCAAAAAATTCATCTTCAAAGAAATCAGCTAAATTATACTCCGTTGCTTTTGGGAAAGCTGCCAATTCTTCGGTTAAATCTCCACCTTTAAGGTATAAGATTCCATTTTTCAATTGGTGCTTATTGTTCTTTTTGATTTTCGTTTTCACCCATGAAACAAAGTCAGGCATATTGGTAACGGCACGACTTACGATAAAATCGAAATCACCTTTTACCAATTCAGCACGCAATTGTTCTGCTTTAACATTTTTCAATTCTAAAGCATCTACAACACCTTGAACAACTTTTATTTTTTTTGCGATAATATCAATCAAATGAAAACGGGTCTCCGGAAAAAGAATCGCCAATGGAATTCCAGGAAAACCGCCACCTGTCCCTACGTCGAGAACATAAGTTCCAGGTTCAAATTTTATGATTTTAGCTATGCCTAAAGAATGCAAAATATGTTTTGTGTATAAAGCATCTATATCTTTTCTCGAAATAACATTGATTTTTTCATTCCAATCATGGTATAAAAAATCTAATTTTTCGAACTGTTCTATCTGAATAGCAGTCAAATTAGGAAAATACTTAAGAATCTCGTCCATCTTTATTTTTTTTAACAAAAGTAACACTTTAGAGTTAAAATATTTATCTCAATTTTGTATATCCAAATATTTATAATAATTACCTTTGAACTTTATTAGAAACTTATGAATAACAACGCACCAACATTTGCAAAGCAAGATAATCTGAAATTCTTCAGAACACTTAACTCTCGGGTTAACAATTACTTTAAAGAAAATAAAATCCAGAAAACAGGAAATTGGAAATTGTATTTAAAAACAATAATCCTTTTCACCGTTTTTCTAGCGCCTTATTTTTTGATCTTAACATTAGGAATGCCCTTTTGGGCACATCTTCTATTAACTATCGTAATGGGAATTGGAATGGCTGGAGTTGGAATGAACGTGATGCACGATGGAAATCACGGTTCCTACTCTAACAAAAATTGGGTCAATAAATTCATGGGAGGTACTATTTATGTTTTGGCAGGAAATGTATATAACTGGCAAGTACAACACAATGTTTTACACCATACGTATACAAACATTCCAGGACATGATGAAGATTTAGATGCTGGACGTGTTATTCGATTTACAAAAGACGCAAAATGGTATAATTTTCACCGTTTTCAACAATATTATTCAGTGTTTCTATATGGATTATTAACTTTCAACTGGGCAATCACTACCGATTTTAGACAGATGAGAAGTTATCTAAAAAGAAAGTTATCTTACGGAGAAGCTAAAAGTCCAAAAATACTTTGGACAACTTTAATAATTACAAAAGTTATCTATGTTACTATTTGGATTGTTTTACCAATCGTTATAGGAATTACATGGTGGAAAGTGCTAATTGGCTTTTTTATCATGCACTACACAGCTGGTTTAATTTTAAGTGTTGTATTTCAATTAGCACATGTTGTTGAAGAAACTACAAATCCTTCTCCGAATGAATTAGGCGAAATGGATAATACTTGGGCCATTCATCAGTTGTTTACCACTACTAATTTTGCTCCAAAAAACAAAATCGTAAACTGGTACACTGGTGGATTAAATCACCAAATTGAACACCATATTTTCCCAAACATAAGTCACGTACATTATGGTAAAATCGCAAAAATTGTAAAGGAAACTGCTCAAGAATGCAACTTGCCTTATTATGAATACAAAACAATGCGAAGTGCCGTTATTGCACACTTTAAACATCTTAAAAATTTAGGGATGAAACCTGCAATGTAAAAAGAAACCACAAAATAATTGAAAAAGAGAAATTCAAATCTCCTATCAAAAAAAACACAACTATTATTAACCACCCATATTTTTCTTGTAGAAATTTAGGGCAATCAACACTTTTTTTAATGAACAATCCACTTTCAGACAGGATTAACAACCTGGCTACCTCACAAACATTAGCAATGGCAGCTTTGGCCAGAGAACTAAAAGCACAAGGTAAAGACATCATCAGTTTAAGTTTGGGTGAACCCGATTTCAACACACCGGACTTTATCAAAGTAGCTGCTAAAAAAGCGATTGATGAGAACTATAGTACGTATTCTCCAGTAGAAGGATATGTAGAATTAAAAGAAGCAATTTGTAGAAAATTCAAAAGAGACAATAATTTAGAATATAAACCTTCTCAAATTGTAGTTTCAACAGGAGCAAAACAATCCTTATACAACATTGCACAAGTAATGCTTAATGATGGGGACGAAGTAATTTTGCCAGCACCATATTGGGTTTCTTATTTCGAAATCGTAAAATTATCAGGTGGTGTTCCTGTAGAAGTACCAACTTCTGTAGAAACTGATTTCAAAATCACACCAGAACAATTAGAGGCAGCAATCACACCAAAAACAAAAATGATGTGGTTCAGTTCTCCTTGTAATCCAAGTGGATCTGTTTACAATAGAGAAGAATTAACGGCATTAGCTAAAGTATTAGAAAAATATCCAAACGTTTATGTAGTTGCAGATGAAATCTACGAACACATCAATTTCTCTGGAACTTTTTGCAGTATTGCATCTATCCCAGGAATGTTAGAAAGAACAATTACCGTAAACGGTGTTGCTAAAGCTTTCGCTATGACAGGATGGAGAATTGGTTACATCGGAGCACCTGAATTTATCGCAAAAGCGTGTACAAAAATTCAAGGTCAAGTAACTAGTGGCGCTAACAGTATTGCACAACGTGCTACAATTACAGCTGTAGATGCTGATCCTTCTGTACTAAACGAAATGGTTCAAGCTTTCCACAGCCGTAGAGATTTAGTAGTGGGATTAATCAAAGAAATTCCAGGAATGAAAATCAATGTTCCAGAAGGTGCTTTCTACGTATTTCCAGACGTTTCTTCTTTCTTCGGGAAAACATTAAAAGGAACTTTAATAAAAGATGCAAATGACTTCTCTATGTACCTTTTAGGCGAAGCTAATGTAGCAACTGTTACAGGTGAAGCCTTTGGAAATGCAAACTGTATCCGTTTCTCTTACGCTACTAGCGAAGATATTTTAAAAGAAGCTTTACGCAGAATTAAAGAAGCTGTAGCATAATTTAATATTTTTTTAAAAATTTCAAAAAATAGTTTAAAATTGTAAGTTTTATCGCTTCAATCTTAAGCTATTTTTTTTTCAAATTCACATTATTAGGGCGTAACCATGCTTTTACTATCGTTACAGCATCGGTCGGGCTATACGTTTCAATCTTTTTTTTATTCCGCTATCGCTTTATAATACAAAAGGATTTCCACTGCTATCCCTTACGCAAACTTCTTCATTACGAGTGACAATCTAATCTCACTGTATTTATTTACACTAGTTTTGTGCTTTTAAACTCTCTTCAAAATTTATTCCTAATTCTTAAAAACTTACTCCTAAAATAAGAAAACCTTTTTAGAATTTCAAAAAAATAACTCTCATTAAATCTAACTCCATAATATTACAAATAATTCATATAATTCTGTAAGACATATTGTTATAAGTTTGACCAACTTTGTATAAAACATTAATTAAAAAACTATATCATGTTAAACACAGAGGAAACCACAAAAGAAGTAATTAGCACATTTGAAGGATTAATTTCTATTTTAGAGGATGGGAAATTAGGATATACCAATGCAGCAGAACATGCAGAAGATGGGTCTATAAAAGCTGATTTTTTACAATACGCACGGGAACGTGCTCTTTTTATAGTAGAGATTCAAGATGAAATAAATAGATTAGGAAAATCAACTGACGAATCAGGAGGAGGAGCTTTAGGAGCTTTGCACCGTACTTGGATTGATATAAAATCATCATTTACTGGTGGAGATACAGAAGCAATTATTAATGCTTGTATTACAGGAGAAGAAGCAGCAATTGAAAAATATGAAGATACTCTGAAAAAAGAAAACCTTCTACCAAACCAAACGGCTATTGTTTCAAAACAATTAAATAGCATTCAAAACACTTTAATGAAAATAAAAGCTAAAAAAACGGCTTAATTACATTAAAATATTTTTTCTAAAAACCACTTAGTATATTAACTAAGTGGTTTTTACGTTTTTACTAAGATGTAATTTTTTAAATTCAACAAAGTTCTTTATTTTAAAAACTTATAATTCTAACAACTTATAAAAGATACTTTTAAAAATTGAAACATAAGAAGATAGAAAAATGATTTTACCGTATTCAATCTATTTTCATAAACAACATTCATTATAAAATGAGTTGAAAGATTACCTCAGTATAAAAGCATTCAGTATTTTTACATCTTATTTAAGAAAATAAATCATGAAAATACTACTGCTCGGTTCTGGTGAACTCGGAAAAGAATTTACAATTGCAGCACAACGTATCGGACAAACTGTAATCGCCGTAGACAGTTATGAAAATGCACCAGCGATGCAAGTTGCGCATGCTTTTGAAGTAATCAATATGCTAGACGGAGCAGCTTTAGACCAAATTGTAGCAAAACATCTACCTGACTTTATTGTTCCTGAAATAGAAGCAATTCGAACCGAACAATTTTACAAGTATGAAAAGCAAGGAATTACAGTTGTTCCTTCGGCAAAAGCGGCCAACTTCACGATGAATAGAAAAGCCATTCGGGATTTGGCTTCAAAAGAATTAGGATTAAAAACCGCCAATTATCGTTACGCAACCACCGCTGCCGAATTGCATAAAGGAGTTGAAGCAGTAGGAATGCCATGTGTTGTAAAACCTTTAATGAGTTCTTCTGGAAAAGGACAATCCACAATAAAGACAGTTGCCGATATTGACAAAGCATGGAATTATGCCGTTGAAGGTTCCCGTGGTGATGTGGTAGAAGTAATTGTCGAAGCATTTGTCCAGTTCAATTCAGAGATCACTTTACTAACCGTTGTTCAAAATATCAATCCAACCTTATTTTGCGCACCAATCGGTCACAGACAAGAACGTGGCGATTATATGGAAAGCTGGCAACCTGCACGTATTTCCGACAAGGACTTGTATGAGGCACAAGATATGGCCGAAAAAGTTACGGAAGCGTTAGGTGGCGCTGGACTATTTGGGGTCGAGTTTTTCCTAACAGATGAAGGCGTTTATTTCTCAGAATTATCGCCTCGTCCGCATGACACAGGAATGGTGACCTTGGCAGGAACACAAAACTTCAATCAATTTGAATTGCATTTACGCGCCATTTTAAATTTACCTATTTTCGAAATTACTTTAGAAAAAGCAGGAGCGAGTGCTGTAATATTAGCCTCAGCAAATTCAGAAAAGCCAACGTATTCGGGAATTGAAAAAATAGCGGCTTTACCAAAAACCGACTTTAGAATCTTTGGAAAACCAACAGCAAGACCTTTTAGAAGAATGGGGATTTCTTTAGTCAATGACACCTTAGAAACTCCAATTGAAGAAATTGTTGAAAAAGCAAAAAAAGCAGCTATATTAGTAAACGTAAATTTATAATTATGAAAAAAATAACAATCGCTCTATTTTTCATGGCCAGTGCAACACTGTTTGCCCAAGACAAAAAAGAAGAAATAAAACCACAAATTGTAGAAGCCGCTTGCGGACAATGTCAATTTGACATGAAAGGTTACGACTGCGATTTAGCCGTTCGAATTGATGGAAAATCCTATTTTGTAGACGGAACTTCAATTGACTCACACGGAGATGCTCATGCAGATGATGGTTTTTGTGCTGCGATTAGAAAAGCCGAAGTTGTTGGGAAAATAGTAGACAATCGATTTAAAGTGACTTCCTTTAAATTACTACCTAAAAAATAAAAAAACGGCTTGCAATAAATACTGCAAGCCGTTTTTTTTTACTTCGTTTTCATACTCGATTTTAGATTGATATTTTCAAATGTTGAAATATCAATTACTTCCTCTAAATCTAAATCAAAGGAGACTGAAATACTATCTCCGATAATTGTTACGGGCAACTGACTTGATATTTGAGAAGAACCCACGAATATATTAGGATAATCTTTTACCTTAAAATAATAAAAGCTGTTTCCGTTTTTAACATCATTTTGAATTCGGGTAACTACTGATTTTACTGTCTTTTTATTAGAGACACTATTAGGATTTATCTTGTTATCCGCCATATTATACACGTTTTTAAAAGCGGTCAATGTTTCTCTCATCGTATTTCCTACTCCAACAATTGTATAATCGGAAATATCAACCATAGCAAACATTTTTACCAAACCTCCATCATCTTTAAGCGTCATGACATAAGCAGGTATATTATTGATGTTATACGGGATAGGCAGCGAAGCTTTATATCCTTTTTCCTGAACTTTCCCTTCGGCTGAACTTTGAGCAGCATATTCTGTCGCTCCACTTTGCTTGTAAAAGGTCGCTTCTTTTGTTCTTGTATCGACCAATACAAAACCTACTGCAGACTCATCTTTCCCTACAGAAGTCAATCCGGTGTACCAATAGGATTTGTTATCTTTTCCGTACACTAAAGTCAAACCTTCTGTGGTTTGTAATTTATCTGCATTGGAGAAGTTCCAATACCCATGCACATATTCTCCCCAATCATTTAATTGGTCTTCTATAAAACCTAAAGGCTGAATGCGATCTACCCATAGTGGCGTTTTAGCAATTGAATATTCAGTCATAGCTCCCGATTGTGCATCAACAACAACAATTCCATTAGCTTCTTTTCCAGAAAAACCAATTCTCTTTTCATATTTAGTGATCACCCAAAATGGATTTCCAGCATCATCAATCTCAAAACTAAAATCGGCTAAACCAGCAGTGGCATATCCATTAAAATAAACATGGCGATGCAATTCACTACCAAAATAAGCACCGGGTTGGTACTTAATCTTTATCGCTTTTCCGCCCACATGTTGCACTAATTTCACATCACGCTCATTGGTTGCAGAAACCATTACATATCCTGCAGTTCCCTCTTGGTTATTAAACCATTTTAAAAGTCCAGAATGTAATAAGGGCGCAACCCAATACAACTCATCATTTACTTTTTGAATGCAAAAATCTCCTAATTCTACTTGACTTCCAAGAGCAGGCTGAGAACCTAATATTTTCTCTCCTAAAAGATAAGCTAACTTTTCATCGACCACTCTAATTTTATCTATAGAAATTGGAGCAATATGGTTTGTAATTTTTTCTCCATTTTTAACTTCACCAATTAATTTCTGATAGGAATCGCTTCTAAACATTTTCGTACTAGTAATAAGTGGTAATAAAATACAGTATGATAAAAGTATAGCTACTAGAACATATAAATACTTACTTGGCATAGCGGCAAGCTTTACCTGCTTTGTTTTTTCTGAAACCGTTAAACCACTAGAATATACAATAACTAGAATAACCAATACTAATAAAATAAAAGCGAATCCAGTAAAACCATAGTTTATTACTGGCAAATTGATGTAAAATAATATAAAGGCTACAACAGCAAGTGCTAAAACGGATAGAATTTTTTTCATAACTTTCTTTTTATACTTCATTAGTATAAAAGTTAAAGATATGTTACAAAAATTGCTGACAGAATTATAAGGACTACGCATTCTGTAATGAATATTGCTGTTTTTTATTGCTTAAGGTAAACAAAAGAGATTTTTTTAAATAGGGTAAAAAATAGTATTTTTGCATTTGATTCTTTTTTAATAGAAGAAATCGGTAAACAATAAAAAGATAAATATGAAAGCATATGTATTTCCGGGTCAAGGCGCACAATTCACAGGAATGGGCAAAGACTTATATGAGAATTCTCCACTAGCAAAAGAGTTGTTTGAAAAAGCGAACGAAATATTAGGTTTCCGCATCACCGACATCATGTTTGAGGGAACTGCAGAAGAACTAAAAGAGACTAAAGTAACACAACCGGCTGTTTTCTTGCACTCAGTAATTTTAGCAAAAACGTTAGAAAATTTCAAACCAGAAATGGTAGCAGGTCATTCATTAGGTGAATTTTCAGCATTAGTTGCCAATGGTACTTTATCTTTTGAAGATGGTCTTAAATTAGTTTCAAAAAGAGCACTTGCTATGCAAAAAGCTTGCGAAATTAAGCCTTCAACAATGGCAGCAGTTTTAGGATTAGCAGACAATATTGTAGAAGAAGTTTGCGCTTCGATTGACGGTATTGTAGTAGCAGCAAACTATAACTGTCCTGGACAACTAGTAATTTCTGGTGAAACGTCAGCAGTTGAAAAAGCGTGCGAAGCAATGAAAACAGCTGGTGCAAAAAGAGCTTTATTATTACCTGTAGGCGGAGCATTTCACTCGCCTATGATGGAACCAGCAAGAGAAGAACTAGCGGCAGCTATTGAAGCAACTACGTTCTCTACTCCTATTTGTCCCGTTTATCAAAATGTAACTGCAACAGCAATTTCATCACCAGAGGAAATTAAGAAAAACTTAATAATCCAATTGACTGCTCCCGTAAAATGGACACAATCGGTACAGCAAATGATCGCTGATGGCGCCACTTTATTTACAGAAGTGGGTCCTGGAAAAGTATTAGCCGGTTTAATTGGAAAAATTGATAAAGAAGCTGCGACTGCAAATGCATAAAATTAGTGATCAATAGTAAGTCTAATTAGAATTACGAAATCCTCATAAATAAACTTTTATGAGGATTTTTGTTTTATAAATCATTTGCTTCATCACAGTGATTATTCAAAATTCCTGAAATTAAATAATCATCGCCCAACTTTTCGAAAAAAACATACCAGGTTGTTCGTTTGTTGGAGTTGTAAAAAATATAATTTGAACCAAGATATTTTAATTCTTGCGGAGTTTTCCGATTTGGAAAGTCTCTTATATTATCAGAAACAAATTGAACTAATTTTTCTAAATACTTGTCTGCATTTTCTTGATAAGAAAAGTATTTTTCATTGAATAATAAAAAGACTAAATCATCGAAATAATCTAAAATATCATTTTTATAAATTATTTTTTCCAAGGATACTTACTTATTCGTTTCTTCATTTCTGATAAAAGCTCTTCAGGTGTATATCCATTTTTGAACTCCTTATCAAAATCAAAATTTTCTCCAATACCCTTTTGCTTTGAACTGGTTTTGTAAGCCGTAATTGGTTCTTCAGCTAAGCTTAAATTTACTTTTTTATCGTTCATAATGAATGTATTAGCGAAACAAATTTACAAAAAAAATCCCAAACTATCATTTTGATACTTCGGGATTCTCATTAAATATAATAGCTGCTTTTTAACTTCTAATCTTTTGTTCCCATTTCCAAGCACTTGCCATCGCTTCTTCAAGCGTAGACTGAGCTTTCCAACCGAGAACATTATTTGCTTTATCTGTATTAGCATAAGCCGAGGTGATATCTCCTTCTCTGCGTCCTACAATTTTGTAAGGCAATTTTTTACCGCTCACTTTTTCGAAACTATGTATCACTTCTAAGACAGAACTTCCTGTTCCTGTTCCTAAATTAAAGGTTTCTACTTTTGCTGTGTTTT
>CBDUEE010000033.1:0-16152 GCA_965366105.1 uncultured Flavobacterium sp.
GGCTATAATTAATTCTTCCGCTCGCTTTTGCTTTTCTTGATTTTGGTAGGCTAGTTCTTGATTAGCAATAATTAATTCAGCGGCACGTTTTTCTTTTTCTTTGTTTTGAAACTTAAGTTCAGTGTTAGCTACAATTAATTCTTCCGCTCTTTTTTGCTTTTCTTGATTTTGGTAGGCTAGTTCTTGATTAGCAATAATTAATTCGGCGGCACGGTTTTCCTTTTCAATATTCTGAAACTTAAGTTCCGTGTTGGCTACAATTAATTCTTCCGCTCGTTTTTGCTTTTCTTTATTTTGATACGCTAATTCTTGATTAGCAACGATTAATTCAGCGGCACGATCTTGCTTTTCCTTATTTTGAAACTCAAGTTGAGTGTTAGCTACAATTAGTTCTTCCGCTAGATTCTGCTTTTCTTGATTCTGAAAAACTAATTCTTGATTAGCAATGACTAATTCAGCGGCGCGATTTTCTTTTTCTTTGTTTTGAAAAACAAGTTTAGCGTTAGCGATAACTAACTGCGCTTCTCGTGTTTTTGTCTCAATAATTTGTAAAGCTAAATTTTTATTAGCGATCAATAATTGAGCAGCATAAGTATCTTCGTCTTCATTCATAGGAGTAATCACTGGGGGCATACAAACTATTTTTTTACTACTTTATCTTTTTAAAGCAGTCCAAAGGTACTATAAGAACGCTGTTATTTTTCAATTTTATTTTTCATTTGAAAATTAATTTTCAGAGAACTAAATATGAGTTTTAGTTTGTAAGAATTAAGAAAGAATGTCGCTTTGCTTTTATCTCTTTTAAAAGAGATAGGATTCAATAGGAGATTCAAAAAAGTGAAGTAAAAAAAACAAACTATAAATCTAGAAATAATTTTAATTAGCACAAAATACTAGCCCTGATTGCAGCGATATCCTTTTATTCTAGTTTGGAGCGCTAGCGTAAAACTAAAATAAAAGATACAAGCGTAAAGCAGGAAATAGCTTCTAGAAATGCATTTATAGTAAAGGAGTAAAATTGAAAAGAGCAAGTATCAAACTATAAATAAAAATTTGGTAATTTTGCACTCCAATTAAAGAATAGAAAATGTTAGATAGACTTCAAATAGTAAAGCAACGTTTCGATGAGATTTCGGATTTAATCATTCAGCCGGATGTAATCTCAGATCAGAAGCGTTATGTGCAATTGAATCAAGAGTATAAAAGTTTAAAAGCTTTGGCTGAAAAACGCGATGAATACGTGGTTTTGATGGCTAATATTGATGAAGCAAACGAAATTATTGCAGATAATAGTGATGCAGACATGACCGAAATGGCCAAAATGCAACTGGATGAAGCAAAAGATAGATTGCCAGAATTAGAAGAGGAAATCAAATTCATGTTGATTCCTAAGGATGCTGAGGATGCGAAAAATGTTATGGTCGAGATTCGTGCCGGAACGGGTGGGGATGAAGCGAGTATTTTTGCAGGAGATTTATTTCGTATGTACACCAAATATTGTGAAAATAGAGGTTGGAGAACTTCAGTTGTGGATATGAATGAAGGTACTTCGGGCGGATTCAAAGAGGTTATTTTTGAAGTAACAGGTGAAGATGTATATGGAACTTTAAAATTTGAAGCTGGTGTTCACCGCGTACAACGTGTTCCACAAACAGAAACACAAGGACGTGTACACACATCTGCAGCAACAGTAATGGTGCTTCCAGAAGCGGAAGAGTTTGATGTGCAAATCGATATGAATGACGTTCGTGTAGATTTTTTCTGTTCTTCAGGACCAGGAGGACAATCGGTGAATACAACAAAATCTGCAGTTCGTTTGACACACATTCCTACAGGATTAGTAGCACAATGCCAAGATCAAAAATCACAACATAAGAATAAGGATAAAGCTTTTGGTGTTTTACGTTCTCGTTTGTACGAACAAGAATTAGCAAAAAAACAAGCCGAAGATGCTATCAAACGTACATCGCAAGTAAGCTCAGGTGACCGTTCTGCAAAGATTCGTACCTATAATTATTCGCAAGGTCGTGTAACGGATCATAGAGTTGGGATGGATGTTTTTGATATGGATGGTGTAATGAACGGAAAAATCCAAAAACTAATTGACGAATTACAATTGGTGAATAACATGGAAAAATTAAAAGAAGCCAGCGAAGTATTCTAATAAAATGCTAAAATATAATGTAAAAAAAAACCAGCGGAAATCAGTTCTCGCTGGTTTTTTTGCATAAACTAACCAATTTTTTTATTTTGATAGAAGATTTTGTTCTTCTTGTTGTTCTTTTCTTAATTTTTTTTCAAAAGTTAAATTTCTAAAGGCTTCATATTTTGCTGTAGCAGGATTAATCTTTTTATCGAATGTAGTAATGTCTTCTAGTTTGTCAATTTCAATATTAAGTTTGTTTGATTTTTTATCAAAGTCCCTTGCAATAGCATCCCAATTTTCCATTGCATTGGCAGTACCTTTACTGGTAACTGAATCAATAAAAAGGACATATTCACTGGTTACTATTTCGGCCTTTTTTTGCTGATCGCTTTTACATGAAGTAAATGCAATTGCAAGTGTAAAAAATCCTAATAGTGAGGTTAATTTTTTCATTTGTTTTCATTATATTTTAAATCCCTAGGCTAATCGTAAGTGTATTTATCCTAAACCAACTTTTTTCACTCAAACTAATATCTACTTTATCAGTTGCAAATCCAATAGCTGGACTTAGTAGTAAAGAGGTTTTATCATATCTATTTGCTATTGCAAAAGCTACACCTACTTCTCCCATTAAATACAGTTGGCCTTTCCGTACAAAAGCTTTCAGACCAGCTTTCGCAGAAATGTAGCTCAGATTGTTGTCATTACCTGATTCGAAACTATTGTTAAATTCCGTTGTAAAGGATTAGGAATAAGTTTGTGATAAATTATATTGAATTCTAGTAAGCTTATTCAAATGAAATTAACTGAGTGTTTTGTTTTACAAAGTTCCAGCTTCAGCTGTAATTTTCTATTACATCTATAATAGGATTTATTATAAAATTCAAGGGTTTGTCTTTTAAAGTATGAATTTTACTGGTGTGAAATAAATTTTTTAGAAATGAATTAGTATTATTTTACATCATTTATTAGTAATACAACCATACTGATTATATTCTTCAACTCTTTATGAAATGTTGCTCTCTTTACTTTTAGTTTGCAAAAGTGTCTCAATTAGTTTGTTATCGTATACATTCTATCATTAAAATGGAGTACGTGCACAAATAGAAATCACAATAAATAAGCTTGGATTTTTGTCTAAATAATTCTGGTACAAAGTTTCTCTAATATATAAAAAACGGAGTGCATTTGTTTATATTCAATATATGATGGGATAGATACAAGAATCATTATGAGATGCTGTATGTTCATATAAAAGATGTTTATAAAGAAAATAGTAAGGTGTAGTTATAGTTTTCTAAAGTAACTGAAAGTTTATGAAGACGAAGATTTACAATACAATTATGAAAGTATTGAATTTTTATTAAATTGTAATTGACTGAATTTTACTAAGCTGGAAGATAAATAATAAAGGTTGAGCCTTCATGAAGTACACCTTTTGCAAAAATGAATCCTTTGTGGTTTTCAACTATTTTTTTGCAAATAGCTAGACCAATTCCACTTCCGTGGTAGTCATTTTTGTTATGAAGTCTATTAAAGAGTATGAAAATCTTTTTAGCATATTCTTGATCAAAACCAATTCCATTGTCTTCAAATGTAATCTTATGATAAATGTTATAAGTATCCGGTAAAAATTCTTCTTCATTTGAAATGACGGTAGAATAACTAATTTTGATAATTGGGGTGCTATTTTCCTTACTGTACTTTAATGAATTACCTATTAAGTTTGTAAATAATTGCTGAATCTGGAAAGGGATAACCTCTAAAGTAGGTAATTCACTGCATTTTATTAGTGCTTTTTTGTCTTCAATAGTTTGTGCTAATTCGAGTTTTACATTTTCAAGTAAATAATTTAAATTTGCCTCTTCAAAAATCTTTTCTGTTTTATTAGTTCTCGAAAATTGCAATAAATCCTCAATAAGAACTCGCATTCTATTAGTGGCTTTCTGAATGCTAGAGATGTATTGTTGACCTGAATTTGATAAATTCTCATAATCTTTACTTACTAATCTAGAAAGGAAAGTTTCAATTTTGCGTAAAGGTTCCTGTAAGTCATGACTGGCAATATAATTAAAAGCACTTAATTCTTTATTGTTACTTTCTAATTCTCTATTACGTTCTTCAATAAGAATTTTATCATTAATTTCCTCAGTGATATCTCTTGTGTTACCAATAAAAGTTTTGTTTTCAGAAGCGATAGAAACAATTTTTCCCATTCTTTTGAAATACCTGATTTCTCCATCTTTTCTAATAATTCTGTAAGTAAAAGGAGGGAGGTCGCAATCTGAAATAGCATTTTTTGTTTTTTCGATTACAAATTCTAAATCGTCAGGATGAACAAACTTTAAATATTCTTCTTTACTGGCTTCAAAAGATTGCGGTTTACAGCCCAATAATCGATACTCATTATCAGAGAATGTAAATTTATTTGTTTCTAAATTTAGTTTCCAGCTTCCAAAGTTACCAACTATTTCAGATAATTTATTAGCTTCAATTGCTAGAGAGAGCGTATTAATTGTCTTTTTTAGGATTGCTAAATCCCTATTCATTTTAACAAAAGCAATTGTAATTAAAATTAAGGTTATGATCAGTGTTAAATAAATAAGTAGCGGCGTATAATTCATGGTAGACTCATAATCTTTTTGTCTATTTTTCAAAAGATTATTTTGTGTAATAATCATGTCTTCCATCTTTAGTCGAATAGAATCCATGGTTTCTTGACCTATAGTTAAATTAGTAGTGAATAAGCTGTCGTCATAACCTTTGTATTCAACTAGGTATAAATTTTTAGAAAGATAATTCAGCCTTTTATTAATAAAAAATTGCAATTTTTTTAAATTGCTTTGTTGCGTTCTACTATTTGCAGTAAGTATAGAGACTCGTTTAAATGATTTTTTTATAAGCTTATTTGAATCATAATACGGTTTAAGGAATTTTTTATTTTTACTGAGTAAAAATCCTCTTTGACCAGTTTCAGCATCTTTTATATAAGACATCAAACGTTCCAATTCAATATTTACTTCATGACTATTACTTACGTAAGTTGACGATTTTTTTAAAACCGTAATGTGTTTGAAAGTAATACCACCAATAAAAAATATAATTGCCACTGAAATGACAAAAATTACTTTTAGAAAAAGTGGTGATTTATGAAGTGGAATATATTTCATTTTACATTCTCATTAAAAAATTTTCTTTGTTTAAGCCAGAGGTGTGATATTGCCAATTTATGGTCACTACCTCGGATAATATTTTTTTTAATTTCTCAAAATCATTTGGTTTTTTAATATAAATATTAGCCCCATTTATAAAAGTCTCTTCAATATGTTCTTCAGAAGATGAGGTTGAATATATTGCTATTGCAATATCGTTGAGCCTTTCATTTTTTTTGATTTCTAATAAACATTCAACACCATTCTTCTTTGGCATGTTCAAGTCTAGAAACAATACATTTGGCAAAATAGAATCATCATTATTTAAGTAATCCATCAATTCAACTCCATCGTTGAAAGTACTTACTTTTGTGTTTATTTTTAATTCATCAAAGGCATCTGTAAAAAACAATCTATCGTCTTCATCATCGTCAGCAAGGCAAATGTTTATATAATCAGTAGTCATATTAGTAATGGTTTAGCTATTATTTTTATTGGATAATTCCCTTCTTTTAGTAATAATTCTTTGAAAAGCGGAAGGAGTCATTCCTGTTGTATGTTTGAATTGAGTACTTAAATGTGCTACACTAGAATAATTCAATTGAATAGAAATTTCAGTTAAATTAAGTGGTGTATTTATCATTAACTGCTTTGCTAGCTCTATTTTTTGAATAATAATGAAGTTTTCAATAGAAGTGTAAGTCACTTCCGAGAAAACATTAGACAAATAAGCATAACTGAGATTTATTTTCTCCGCTATATATACGGAGCTTTTTATGTTTAATGGTTTATCATTATGAACCATCTCAACAATCGTATCTTTTATCTTTTGAACCAAAACACTTTTTTGATTCTCCACTATTTCGATACCGTATTCTCTAAAAGAATTGGTGATTTCTTCTATTTTTCCAGTAGGTACTTTTTCTAGAAAATTAAATTCACCAAAACCAATAATGTTATATTTATATCCTAATTCAGATAGCTTTTCCTGAATAATTTTTTTCGTCAGTTGGACATAATCAAATTTTAAATATACTTTCATAAAAAATTAATTAATGAGTAAAGATATAAAAATGCTGCATTTAAATTCAATTTGAAAATTATTATGTTGTAGTTTGTATGATAATTCATTTAATAGAACAGGAATTTTTATTTGTAGCTTAATTTAGATTAAATGTTTTGCATTGATATTTAGCTTTTTAAGAGTTATTACAACACCAGATTTTTTTAATCCAAATTATTAATCCTTGTTTATAAGAGTGAACAAATGTTAATTTTATTTTAACATTTAGTTTGATTTTACAAGCCTCAGCCTTTTATTATAAACAATTTATGTCTTTCAGAGATACTAATGAATTCGTAATTTAATAAAGGACTAAATTACTAATGTCATTTTATTGCGTATAATTGTTTTACAGGCTTTATTTTTAGAAATAAATTAAGTTTTCAAAACCACATTTAGAATTCAGACTTTAAATATTCAAACTTTATTTAAATATTATAACTGTTATCAATTGTATGTTTGTAATTTTGCCAAACAACTACATTAAAATGACAACACAACAATTAATAGACCAAATTAAAATCAAAAAATCCTTTCTAACAATAGGATTAGATGTTGATTTAAGCAAAATTCCTACTCATTTATTAGCTTTAGAAGACCCTATTTTTGAATTCAATAAAGCCATAATCGATGCAACGCATGATTTATGTGTTTCTTATAAACCCAATACGGCTTTCTATGAAGCGTATGGGATAAAAGGCTGGGTTTCTTTGCAAAAAACAAACAATTATATCAACGAAAAATATCCAGAAATTTTTACTATTGCAGATGCTAAACGCGGAGATATAGGAAATACTTCGTCTATGTATGCCAAAGCTTTTTTTGAAGATTTGAATTTTGACAGCGTAACGGTTGCTCCCTATATGGGTAAAGATTCGGTGGAGCCTTTTCTAGCTTTCGAAAACAAACACACCATCATGTTGGCTTTAACTTCAAATGAAGGCGCTTTCGATTTTCAAACTTTGAATGTTTCCGGCACATCAGAAGGCAAAGAATTATACAAACAAGTACTGGAAACATCTAAAACTTGGAAAAATGCTGACAACCTAATGTACGTTGTAGGTGCTACAAAAGCGGAATATTTTACTGAAATTCGCAAGATTGTTCCTAACAGCTTCTTACTAGTTCCTGGAGTTGGAGCCCAAGGAGGTAGTCTTTCCGAAGTTTGTAAATACGGAATGAATAAAAATGTTGGATTATTAATCAACTCTTCAAGAGGAATTATTTACGCTTCAAATGGTACTGATTTTGCTGAAAAAGCTAGAGAAGAAGCCTTGAAAATGCAACAAGAAATGGAGCAAATTTTAGAATTGAATTTCACAATTTAGACTGAAATTTTAATCTAAAAAATCGACTAAAATCTCCATTTAGGAATAGCTGTAAACTTTTGTGACTTGACGACTTTCCGCCAAAATAGGAATAATTTCGAGATTAAAAACTAATGAAAATTTGAAACCAAAAACGCTAATTGATCAAATAGGTATATCGCATTATTTTGAAACTTCGCCTAAGCGAATCATTTCTCTCGTTCCATCACAAACGGAATTGTTGTATGATTTAGGTTTAGAAGATAAGATTATTGGAATTACTAAATTCTGTGTGCATCCTTATCATTTTAAATCTACTATAAAAACGGTTGGTGGAACTAAAAAAGTTCATTTTGAGAAAATCAGATTAATGAAACCTGACATTATCATTTGTAATAAAGAGGAAAATACACAAGAAATAGTAGCCGAATTACGTACGATTTGTCCAGTTTGGGTTACTGATATAATTTCTATTGATGATAATTTTCAAATGATTTCCGATTTTGGGCAACTGTTTAATTGTAGAACCGAAGCACAAAAATGGCAGGATAAATTGGCCTTTGCCTTGAGTGATTTTAAAACTTTTATGAAAGATAAAACTCGTGAATCTTCTTGGAAAAAAGTAGCGTATTTTATCTGGAAAGATCCTTATATGGTTGCTGGATCTAATAATTTCATAAATGAGTTGTTGCAATTAAATCATTTAGACAATGTGTACCAAAACAAAGATCGTTACCCTGAAATAGAACTTTCCAAAATAACTTTAGAAGGCAATCCTGATTTGATTTTTCTTTCCTCAGAGCCTTATCCCTTTAAGGAAGAACATGTTTTGGAAATAGCAAAGTACACAAAACATGCAAAAATAGTTCTTGTTGATGGGGAAATGTTTTCTTGGTATGGAAGTAGGTTACTAAAAGCCTTTGTCTATTTTAAAAAATTACAAGAGTCCATATAAATCCTATTCATTAAGAGCTAATTGCTCGTTTGTAACAGTAGTTTTTTATGTAAAAATTTATTTTAGAGAGTTTTAGGTATTTTTTTTAAGCTTTTCTATTTCACTTTTGTCCTTCAATAGTCCTTTCATGGTATATTTTTTTTGCGAATTTTCGTTTTATAATTATAAAACAAGCATTATTATTTGTTAAGATTGGGATTTAAAATTAAAGTTCTATTTTTACAAAAAAAAGACGTGATTAATTATACCATTTATGAAAATAAAAACAGCGACCAATGGGTAACTTTTGTTCATGGTGCTGGTGGAAGTTCCTCTATTTGGTTCAAGCAAATTCGTGATTTTAAGAAACAATACAATGTTTTGTTATTGGATTTACGAGGTCATGGAGACTCTAAAACGACCTTGAAAACAGCATTTAAGCAGAAATATACCTTTTCGGCTTTGGCCAATGATATTCTGGAGGTTTTAGACTTCCTCAAAATCCAAAAATCGCATTTCGTGGGTATTTCATTAGGGACAATTCTAATTAGACAATTGGCAGAAATGTATCCAGAACGAGTTCAGAGTATGATAATGGGAGGTGCAATTTTAAAAATGAATTTCCGATCCCAAGTTTTAATGCGATTGGGGAATATGTTTAAATATGTATTACCTTATTTGGTTTTATATAAGTTTTTTGCCTTTGTGATTATGCCTAAGAAAAGTCACAAACAATCGCGATTACTTTTTATTAATGAAGCCAAAAAATTATACCAAAAAGAATTTATTAAATGGTTTAAACTTACTGCCGAAATAAACCCTGTGCTAAAATGGTTTCGTCAAGTAGAATTGAATATCCCTACACTTTATGTAATGGGAGAAGAGGATTATATGTTTTTACCATCCGTTCGAAAAGTAGTGGAGAGCCATTATAAATCTTCTAAACTATTTGTGATAGAAAACTGTGGACATGTGGTAAATGTGGAACAACCTAATGCTTTCAATGCTGCGGTTCTTTCCTTTATAAATACAACTAAATAAAAAATGCCTGCATTTAAAAAATGCAGGCAATTCTTTAACTAACCAAAACCAAAATAATAAATAACCAGTTTATTACTCTGCAAAGATCATACATAAAAGAGCCTTGTGCTGTTAAGATTATGTTATTACTTTGTTGTGCATAAGTTAAGTTTTTTTAACAATTTTATATTTTCCTTATTTTGAGATTTTTAGCCAAAACAGATAGCAAAGTCGCTTAGTTTTTTACGTGATTAAACTTTAATATGATCAATGTTTTGCAACACTAAAGCAAACTTTCTTTAAGCAAACTTATTTTTCTTAAAACGGGAATAAAGTAAATTTATACCAACTATAGAATCCATATTAGTAAAAAACCACTGTTTTATTGTCATAAACTACTGTTTTCCTTTCCGAATGGAGTTTTATAGCTCTTGCCAAAACCGTACGCTCTAAATCTCTTCCTTTCATAATAAAATCATCAACAGAATTGATATGCGAAACTCGAGCAATATCTTGCTCAATAATCGGACCTTCATCTAGTTCTTCGGTGACATAATGACTCGTTGCACCTATGATTTTTACACCTCTTTTAAATGCAGAATGATACGGTTTTGCACCAGGAAAAGCAGGTAAAAAAGAATGATGTATGTTGATGATTTTATTTTTGTAAAGCGAAATCAAGTTGGGTGTTATAATTTGCATGTAACGCGCCAATACAATGAAGTTGATATCATTTTTTTCTAATAATTCAATTTGTTGTTTTTCACCTTCGCCTTTGTTGTCTTTTGTAAAAGGAACGTGATAAAAAGGAATATTAAATTGATCTGCAATTGGTTTTAAGTCGCCATGATTGCTTATAATCAATGGGATTTCTACATTTAATTCTCCAGCACTATAACGCCCTAAAATGTCATACAAACAATGGTTGTACTTAGATACAAACAATGCCATTTTAGCTTTTATTTCCTTATTATAGAAGCTCCAAGACATACCAAAATCTTTGGCTATGGTTTGTTCAAAATCGATTTTTATGGAGTCTAAAGAAATGGTAGCATTCGTAAATTCGCTTTCCAGCCGCATAAAAAATACGTTTTGCTCCACATCTACATGTTGGTCGATATAGGTAATGTTTCCTTCTACTTTTAATATGAAATTAGTAACTGCGGCAATAATTCCTTTTTGATCTTTGCAATGGATCAGGAGTGTGATTTTATGCATGTTGGTTAGTTAATATTAGCAATTATACGTTTTAAAATTTTTTGTCTTGCAGTGCAAAAACTTTTTGTAATAAAACTGAAGTTCTAGAGTTTATATTGGTTCTTATGTTTTTTTCTTCAACTGCGACCATTTTAAAAACACCATTCATAGCCTGGTTGGTAACATAATCAGTCAAATCAGGGTTTACTTTATTTACTAGTGGGATGCTATTGTATTTGGTAATAATATTTGCCCAAATTTTATCAGCGCCTACTTTGGTAAAAGAATTTTTAATCACAGGATTAAATTTTCCGTATAAAGCCATCGAAGTGCTATTTTGTAAATAGTTGGTAGCTGAGTTTTGACTTCCCATCAAAATTCCTCTTGCATCTGCAAATGACATATTTCTCACAGCATCAACAAATATTGGAGTCGCTTGTTTAACTGCATCTTCGGCAGCACGATTCAATACTTTTAAACCTTCATCCGCTAACGAACTTAAACCTAATCTTCTTAATCCAGCATCTACTTTTCTTAATTCCTCTGGTAATAAAATTTTTACCGCCTCATTTCTGTAAAATCCATCAGTAGCGGTGAGTTTTGTAACTTGTTTCGAAATTCCATTATTCAAGGCTTCCTTCAATCCACCAGCAATATCAACCCCGCCAATTCCTTGTGTTTGCGGAAATTGGTTCATGACTTGTTGCATTTCAGCACAACTCGAAAGAGAAACAGCCACCATTAAAATCAAAACTTTTTTCATCGTAAAATTATTTATTCATTAATATTGCCTTCTGGCGTTTGTAAAAATACTACTTATTCAAAAATAAAGCCATTAAAAGTTTTCTAGCATATTTAATGTTACTAATGATTTATAATCTGACTTCATTTCTTTTTTTTACATATTAAATGTCTTATAAAAAGAAAGGGATTTAACGAAGTTAAATCCCTTTTATCAAGTTATTACTAATTTTAAGAAACAGATATTATTTCTTTATTTCATATTTATCACCTTGCTTACAATAGATTATCGTAGAACTAGATTCAAATTTTTTGTAGCAAGAATCATTTGTTTTTTCTACTAAAATAAATTTATTATTATAAGGTATAAAGATTAACTCAATACCATCATTGGTCTTTATTGAAGTTTTGTCATCCACTTTAATAAAGTCAACTTCACCATTATCCTTATAAATCCACACTTTAGCTTCTGTCGGATCATTATCATTTAAAATACTTCCTTCGGCAAGATTAGGAAAGCGATCTACTTTAAGTTTACCAGTTTGGGTTCTTCCACTTTGCGTTACAGCACCATCTATGTTAATCTGGTAAACAGAATCATAAGATAGATTAGCCACTTTTGCTCCGCTTATAGTAGAATTTACAGTAACAAAACCATCAATAATTTCTTTAGTGTAGGTTGGCCACATACTCATCATTCCAGCGCCTTGTTTAGCGTTTTCTAGATACGCTATTGATTTATCAAAGTTGGATAGAAATAAAGCTGTAAGTGATAAATTAAGATATACAACTTTGTTATAATCCTTTACTTTTAACTTTTTATATTCTTTACCAATATATCCTAAATAAAATTTTTCTAAATCGGTTAAGTAATTTTTGTCTAAAGTATTAGCTTCTATTTTACCTAGAAATTCTGTTGTCTTAGTATTAAATTCAACTAATTCTGGAAATTCTTCTACTTTTTCAAAAATACCATAATTTAAAGAGTACTCTTTCTCAACTGAAATAATATTATTGTCGTTTAAGTATTTGTAGGCTATATTATTTAAATCATTGGTTAAACTCTGGTAGGCTTTTCCATTAAAAGTAGGCGAATACATCGTAGCATTAGCTCCTTTTTCGTAAATAATTTCATTGTTTTTTCCGAGAACTAGATATTTAAAATCACCATCTAAAACAAATTGTCCGTTGCTTGCTTTTTTATAAGTTGGTCCTTTGTAACCCATAAAAACACGTACATCAGGGTTTAAAGTATCTTTTTTGGTATAATCTTCTATTGTGTTTTTTGTTGTGTTTTTTTCATACGTCATTTTATTCTTGTCTGCGTATTTCTTGTCCCAAGTATCGTCGCCTTGAATAATGATATTATAGGTTTTGATGTTTTTGTAAAAGTCTGATTTCGGAATATTAATTTTTACTTTTTTCTTTTCTGTGTCTGCTTTTTGCGCAAAAGAAGTACTAGTGATAATATTTAATAAAAGAAGTATTAAGAAGATTTTCTTCATGTTTTTAAGATTTAAATACAATTAATAATTTTCAAATTTATAAAACTATTCTTGTTTAAAAAAACTATATTTTAAAAATTCGATTAGGATTAAGAATTTCTAATATGCTGACTTGTTTGATGTTTATAGTTTTTATTTGCAATAATCTTGTAGGAAATATATTTATGAGAATGTTATTTGAGAAATATTTAGATTAATAGCTATGGGATATTGTCTTTCCAATACATCCGTTTTTACACTCTTATAATATGAGTTATGGCGGAATATAATCCTAAAAAAAAATTGATTTATTAATAAGCATAGCATACTTTAAATCATTTTTAAAATAAAATTGTAAATTGCAGACTTAAATTATCATATTCATAAAATGGAACAACAAAAACCATATATCCCTATTAATAAAGTAAGAATTGTAACGGCAGCCGCTCTTTTTGATGGTCACGATGCAGCAATCAATATCATGCGTAGGATTATTCAATCTACAGGTGTGGAGGTAATTCATTTAGGACACGACCGTAGTGTAGAAGAAGTAGTAAATACTGCAATTCAAGAAGATGCTAATGCTATTGCTATTACTTCCTATCAAGGAGGGCACAACGAGTATTTTAAATATATGTATGATCTGCTTCAAGAAAAAGGAGCACCTCAAATAAAAATATTTGGCGGTGGAGGCGGTGTAATTTTACCCTCTGAAATTGCTGAATTACAGGAATATGGTATTACTCGTATTTACGCTCCAGATGATGGTCGCGCAATGGGATTGCAAGGAATGATCAACGATTTAGTACAACAATCTGATTTTCCTACGGGAGATAAATTGACAAATGAGTTGGATGAATTAGCGTCTAAGAATCCAACCGCAATTGCAAGAATAATCTCTGCCGCAGAGAACTTTCCTGAGGTAGCAAAACCAGCTTTAGAAGCCATTTTAAAAATGAATGAGGATTGCAAAACCCCAGTTCTTGGAATTACAGGAACAGGTGGAGCAGGAAAATCTTCTTTGGTTGATGAATTAGTGCGTCGTTTTCTTATTGATTTTCCAGAAAAAACAATTGGTTTAATTTCTGTAGATCCCTCTAAACGTAAAACGGGAGGTGCTTTGTTAGGAGATAGAATCCGAATGAATGCTATTAATAACCCTAGAGTTTATATGCGCTCTTTGGCAACGCGTCAATCCAATTTGGCTTTGTCTAAATATGTTGCCGATGCAATTCAAGTTATTAAAGCGGCCAAATATGATATTATAATCCTTGAAACTTCTGGCATTGGTCAATCGGACACCGAAATTATGGATCACTCTGATGTTTCATTATATGTAATGACACCGGAATTTGGTGCTGCAACGCAATTAGAAAAAATCGACATGCTTGATTTTGCTGATTTAGTAGCACTAAATAAATTTGACAAAAGAGGTGCTTTAGATGCGATTCGAGATGTTAAAAAGCAATACCAACGCAACCATAATTTGTGGGATGTAAATCCAGATGAAATGCCAGTTTTTGGAACAATAGCTTCACAGTTTAATGATCCTGGAATGAATACGTTGTACAAATCGATTATGGATAAAGTCCATGAGAAGACAAATTCTGATTTGAAATCTACGTTCCAAATTACGCGTGAAATGAGTGAGAAAATCTATGTTATTCCACCACATAGAACGCGTTATTTATCTGAAATTGCCGAAAGCAATCGCAAATATGATGTAACAGCATTGAGCCAAGAGCAAGTTGCTCAAAAATTATACGGTATATTCAAAACATTGGAAAGTGTTTCTGGAAAAGTTCCTACAATCAATAAAGCAGGAATCGATGATGAATCTGTTTTGCCAAGCGCTCTAGAATCAGAAAAACAAGGAGTTGCTGAAAATAAAATTTTCCTAAATCTATTACTGAATCAATTTGAGAAAGTAAAAATGGATTTAGATCCTTACAACTGGGAAATTATATTGACTTGGAATGAAAAAGTAAATAAATACAAAAATCCAGTTTATACCTTTAAAGTTCGAGATCGAGAAATAAAAATGGCGACACATACCGAGTCACTTTCACATTCTCAAATTCCGAAAATCGCCTTACCAAAGTACCAAGCTTGGGGCGATATTTTACGCTGGTGTCTGCAAGAAAATGTTCCTGGAGAATTTCCTTTTACTGCAGGTTTATATCCTTTTAAGCGTGAAGGAGAGGATCCGTCACGTATGTTTGCCGGGGAAGGTGGACCAGAAAGAACCAACAAACGTTTTCATTATGTGAGTGCTGGATTACCAGCCAAACGATTGTCAACCGCTTTTGATAGTGTGACTTTATACGGAAATGATCCTCATGTGCGTCCTGATATTTACGGAAAAATTGGTAATGCAGGAGTTTCTATCTGTTGTTTAGATGATGCCAAAAAATTATATTCTGGCTTTGATTTAGTGCATGCAATGACTTCGGTAAGTATGACGATCAATGGGCCAGCTCCTATGTTGTTAGGATTTTTCATGAATGCAGCCATAGACCAGCAATGTGAGTACTACATTAAGGAAAATGCATTAGAAAAAGAAGTTGAGCAAAAAATAAATGAAATATACAAAGAAAAAGGAGTAGTTAGGCCTCATTATCAAGGAGATTTGCCAGCAGGAAATAATGGTTTAGGTTTATTTCTTTTAGGAGTAACAGGAGATCAAGTTTTACCTTTGGAAGTGTATAATGAAATAAAAGCAAGAACACTTTCGCAAGTTCGTGGAACGGTTCAGGCAGATATTCTAAAAGAAGATCAAGCGCAAAACACTTGTATATTTTCAACAGAATTTGCTTTGCGATTAATGGGAGACGTACAAGAATATTTCATTACTAAAAATGTAAGAAATTTTTATTCGGTTTCTATTTCGGGTTATCATATTGCCGAAGCAGGAGCGAATCCTATTACGCAGTTGGCTTTTACGCTTTCTAATGGTTTTACTTACGTAGAATACTATTTGAGTCGCGGAATGAACATTAACGATTTTGGACCTAATTTGTCCTTCTTCTTTTCTAACGGTGTAGATCCAGAATATGCTGTTATTGGTCGTGTAGCGCGCAAAATTTGGGCGAAAGCCATGAAAAATAA